>JBATTI010000290.1:0-4751 GCA_049670445.1 Albidovulum sp.
TGGAAGGGTGCTATGTCACCATCCCGACACCCTTTCGGGATACGCCGGGGATGGAGGTCGATGAAAAGGCGCTGAGGGCCTATGTGCGGTTTCTTGTCGATGCCGGATTGACGGCGGATTATGCGACATTCCTTGCCTGTGGCGCGGCGGGCGACTTTTCCACGATGACCATCGAGGAACGCATCGGTGTGGCCGTGATTGTGGTGGATGAGGTTGGCGGCGCCGCCCGGGTGGCTATGGGCGCGCAGACCACATCGACACTGGAACTGGTGAAACTGGCCCAGGCGGCCGAGGCGCTGGGCGCGACCTTCATTCAGGTTTCGTGCCCGTTTTATTTCGCCCATACCGAGGCCGATTTCGAAGAATATATCCGGGCCGCCGCCGAGGCCGCGCCGGGTCTGGGCCTGATCATCTACAACACCTTCTGGACCAGCCAGAACCTTTCGTTCGGGATGATCGAGCGTCTGGCGAAGATCCCCAACATCGTCGGTCTGAAATGGGCGACACCGCGCACCGACGCGATGGAGTTTGAGGATGTGACCTCGAACTTCTCGGACCGGTTCACCATCATCGACAACAACCTGCTGTTCCCCGTCAGTGCCATGCCCGCCCTTGGCGCACGGGCCTTTGAGGTGCATCACTGCAACTTCTGGCCGGAATGGGGGATCAAGCTTGTCGATGAGGTCCGGGCCGGGAACTACGCCGAGATTGCCCGGATGCTGGTCAAGGAGGGCATGCCCTTCTACAAGCTCTGGGTCGATATCGAACAGAACTACACGTCCGGCGACGGCTATCTCGACAAGCTCTGCATGGAGCTGGTCGGCCTGCCATCCAGCCGCTGCCGGCCGCCGACGCGGGATGTTCGCGAGATTTACCGTGATCGCTGCCATGCGATGATGAAATCGATTGGCGTACCGCGGCTTCAATCCGTGTGACAAGTGAACCAAACCAAAATCTAGGGAGGAAACCATGAACCAACTGGCAAAATTCGTCGCGACCACGGCTGTGGCGGCGCTGGCAGCAGGCTTTGCCTGCGCCGAAACGGTGAAGATGACAATCCAGACATCGTCGCTGCCCAATGACCCTGATATGCCGATCCTGCGTGCCTGGACTGATGATGTCCGCACCATGACGGCGGGCCGGGTTGATATCGAGGTGGTGCCCGAGGATGCCGTCGTGCGCTATGACGAGGCATTGCAGGCGGTGCAGAATGGTGTGCTGGAAGGGCAGATCGCGTCGCCCGGCTACTGGTCCGGCTCGGACCCGGCCTTTGGCCTGATCGGCAATACCGTCGGTGCCTGGTCCGACCCGATCCAGCCGCTTGACTATATCTATTCCGGCGGCGGGCTGGAGTTGATGCGCGAACTGGTGGCGCCTTACGGCCAGCACGTCGTCGGTGTCGGCTGTCCGGGGGTTGAGGCCTTTGTGTCCAACAAGCCCTTGCATACGGTCGAGGATCTGAAGGGCCTGAAGCTGCGCGCGCCCGAAGGCATGGTCAGCGCGGTCTTTGCCGCCGCCGGGGCCGCCCCCGTCAGCCTGCCCTTGTCCGAGGTCTATGTCGCCATCGACAAGGGCGTGATCGACGCCTCCGATGTTGCAAGCTTTGCCACCAATCAGGCCGAAGGCTTTCATCAGGTCGCGCATTATCCGGTCTATCCGGGGTTCCATTCCACGACACTTCAGGCGCTGACGATCAATCAAAAGATCTGGGACGGCCTTGATCCGGCCGATCAGGAGATCCTCGAGACATCCTACAAGGCGCTTTACTACGGTCTGCGCGCCGAGCTGGACAAGGCCGACCGCGCGGCAGTGGCCGAGGCGATGGCCAGCCCCGATATCGAGATCATCAACTGGGCACCGGAAGAGCGGGCCAAGTTCCGCCAGATCGCGCAGGCAGTCTGGGCCGATTTCGCCACGAAGTCACCGGCCTCGCAGAAGGTCTATGATTCAATCACGACATATCTCAAGGCCAACGGCCTGATGTAGGTTGCTCCCTGAGAAGGGTCCGTCCGGCGCATAGCGTCGGGCGGGCCGGTTTCACCGATATTGCAGGGAGGTAGGGGATGGAAGAGCACGGGGCAAAGACGCCCGCCTATGATCCGTTCGATCAGGGCGTGGTAGAGACCCGCACCGACGCTGTCATCGACCGGCTGGTTCAGCCTGTCGGCTGGCTCGTCCTTATCGTCGCGGCGATCTCGGTCTATGAGGTGATTGCGCGTTATGGTTTCGATGCGCCGACGAAATGGGTGCATGAAACCTCAACCTTCCTTGTCGCCGTGGTCTTTCTGGTCGGCGGCGCGCGGGCGATGGCGCGCAACCAGCATGTCACCATCGACGTTCTGGAACTGCTTTTGCCGAAAAAGGCGCGGCGCGGGCTGAAGCTGATCAACAGCTTTCTGGTGATCGTGATCTGCGCGGGGCTTGTCTATGTTTCGGGCCTGACGGCCTGGGATGCGACCCATGCGCGGCCCGGCCTGCCGTTTTATCTTGAACGCTCGGGCACCTATTGGAACCCGCCCTATCCCGGTCTGACCAAGGTCGTGATGCTGGTGGCTTGCGTTCTTTTGTTCATTCAGTCGATTGCCCAGTTTCTGCACCGTGTGCGCAAGGCCCGGTCCGGCGAAGGAGATCTGTGATGGGGCTTGATGCAATCGGCATTGAGGCAGGCACATGGCTGATCTTCGGGCTTGCCTTCGCGATCCTGCTGACCGGCGTGCCTTTGGGCTTTGCCACCTCGGCGGTCGCCATCGTCTTTGCGCTTGGCTGGTTCGGGCCGGATGCGCTGACCATCGTCTCAAGCCGGATGTACGGCATTGTCACCGAATACAGCCTGATCGCCATTCCGATGTTCGTCCTGATGGCCTCGATCCTTGACCGGGCCGGGCTGTCGGCCGACCTTTTCCACGGCATGCGGATCTTTGCCGGGCGGTTAAGGGGCGGCGTGGCGATCCAGACCGTGATCGTCGCCTTCTTCATGGCCGCCATGTCGGGCATCATCGGCGGTGAAACGGTTCTTTTGGGCATGCTTGCTTTGCCGCAGATGCTGAAGCTTGGCTATGCCAAGGATATCGCCATCGGCTCGGTCTGTGCGGGCGGGGCGCTTGGCACCATGATCCCGCCGTCGATCGTGCTGATCATCTATGGCATGGTCTCGCGCACCTCGATCGGTGATCTGTTCGTTGCCACCATCGTGCCGGGCACGATCCTGATGCTGAGTTACCTCGCCTATATCGCTATCCGCTGCCATTTCCGCCCCGGTGACGGCCCGGCTTTGCCCGAAAGCGAGATTGGCCGCACCAGCCGGGGCGAGGCGCTGAACCTTGTCGCATTGCCGCTGATCCTGATCTTTCTGGTGCTGGGCACGATCTTTGCGGGCATCGCCTCGATCACCGAGGCCGCGTCGCTGGGCGTGACCGGCGCTTTGGTGATCGCTTTCGTCAAGAAGCGCCTTACCCACGAGATCCTGCAAAAAAGCATCGACCAGACCTTCAACACCTGCGGCATCATCATCTGGGCGGGGATGGGCGCCATCGCCATTGTCGGCATCTACAACCTGATGGGCGGCGGGCGTTACATGACGGCGCTTTTCACCGGAATGGATGTGGCGCCGGTTGTGGTGATCATGATCATGATGGCGACATTGTTCCTGCTGGGCACCTTCATGGACTGGATCGGTATCGCGCTGTTGACGCTGCCGATCTTCGTGCCGATCGTGAAGGCGCTGGGCTATGATCCGATCTGGTTCGGCATCCTTTTCTCGGTGAACATGCAGGTGGCCTTCATGTCGCCGCCGCTTGGACCATCGGCCTTCTTCCTTAAAAGCGTGGCCCCGCCTGAAATCAGCCTTCTGGATATCTACCGCGCCTTCATTCCCTTCGTCTGCATCCAGATTGCGGTGCTGATGCTTCTGTTGTTCTTTCCTGAAATCACCCTCTGGCCCTTCCACTAAGGCCCGAGTCCGCGAGGTATTGCCATGACCCAAGCGACCTATCACTCCCGTGCTGCGGCCCTGCGCCCCGAATGCCGCGCTTTCATCGCAGGCCAATTTGCCGATGCCTCGGACGGTGGGACATTCACCACGATCAACCCGGCAACCGGGGGGCGGCTGGCCGAAGTCGCCCATGCGACCGCGGGCGATGTTGACCGCGCCGTGGCCGCCGGGCGCCGGGTGTTTGAGGATGGCACATGGTCGCGCGCCGCGCCCGAGGACCGCAAGGCGGTATTGCTGAAGCTTGCCGAACTGGTGCGTGCACATCGCGAAGAACTGGCGGTTCTGGAAAGCCTCGACAGTGGCAAGACCATCACCGACTGCCTGCACGAGATCGGCAATGAGGTGCCCAATTTCTTCCAGTGGTACGCCGAACTGGCCGACAAAAGCTTTGGCAAGGTCGCGCCCACGGGCGAGGATAATCTGGCGCTGATCGTCAAGGAACCGGCCGGCGTTGTGGGCCTTGTCCTGCCGTGGAATTTTCCGCTGCTGATGGCGGCGTGGAAACTCGCGCCCGCGCTTGCTGCGGGATGTTCCTGCATTGTCAAACCTGCCGAACAGACACCACTTACGTCCCTGCGACTGGCGGAACTGGCACGCGAGGCAGGGGTGCCTGACGGGGTTCTGTCGGTTCTGCCCGGATTGGGCGAAACCACCGGTCAGGCCATCGGCAGGCACCCCGGTATCGATATCGTTTCCTTCACCGGTTCGACCGAGGTCGGCGGTTATTTCCTGCGCTATGCGGGGGAAAGCAACCTTAAGG
>JBATTI010000291.1:0-9260 GCA_049670445.1 Albidovulum sp.
CTGATCCACGCCGATGTCTTGCGAGAGAATATTCTGACCACCAAAAATGGATTGGCGCTGATTGATTTTGACGACAGCGGATTTGGGTTTCGCCTGTATGATCTGGGCACCGCCATCGTGCAAAACCTTGAAGAGCCGCATGTGGGCGATATCGCCACCGGCCTGCTGGAAGGGTATCGCCAAACCCGCCCCGAGCTTCAGGTCAGCGCGCGCCAATTGGTGATGTTCACACTTTTACGCGGGCTTGCGTCAGCGGGATGGGTCATATCGCGCGCCGACGCCGCTGACCCCCGCCAACGGCTTTATGCCCAGCGCGCGCTTGGCATTGCGAAACATTTTCTAGACGGATCAACCCCATGGAACGCACAATAACGTAAACAATAGGCGGATTTATGGCGCGCCTTCGCCATTCCGTACCCGATGGGAAAAAACCTGCTAGGTTACCCTTGCGGGAAATCATTTTTGCGCCGATTAAAAGCACGTATCCACCAACAAGGGCAAACGCTTCAAATCATGTTTAAAAAAGCGGTCTTGTTGGTTACCGGCAATGCGTTCGGGTTCTTGCTGCTATTGGTACGCAATCTTGTCGTTGCGCGTCTTATCAGCCCCGAAAACTACGGCGTCGCCGCTAGCTTTGCGATCGTTGTGTCAATGGTCGAGATGCTTTCCTATATCGGGCTGACGCAGCTGATCATCGTGGACAAAGACGGCGACGAGCCGCATTTTCAGGCCGCCATGCATGGGTTTCAGGCATTACGCGGCATGGCGAGTGCTGCTGTGCTTTACATGATCGCGGGGCCATATGCGGCCTTCCTTGGCATCAGCCATGTCGCTTGGGCCTATGAGTTATTGGCGCTGGTGCCGCTTATCAGCGGATTTCAGCATTATGACCCGCACCGTTTGCGCAGGCATATGAAGTTTACGCCAACGATATTGTCAAATTCAGTTCCCGCATTGATTTCAGTTGTTTCGATCTGGCCGCTGACGCTTTTCTTCGGTGATTACCGGATCATGCTTTACGCATTGCTTGTGCAGGCATTTGTCATGGTGATCCTATCGCATCTGACAGCAGAGCGACGCTATCAATTGGCGATTGACTTCTCCTTGATGAAGAAAGCCTCAATCTTCGGTTGGCCGATCTTGTTGAACGCGATGCTGATGTTTCCGGCATTCAATGGAGAAAAGCTGATCGTCGGGCGCGAACTTGGGATGGCGCAATTTGCGTATTTCTCGCTTTGTTTCACGCTGACGCTGACGCCGACTTTGGTCATGGCAAGCTCGTGCCAATCGTTGTTCTTGCCACAGCTCACAAAGGTTCGCGAAAACCGAGAGCTATTCCAGAAACTGTCGATAACCGTGATGGAGGTGGGCCTACTGATCACCGTCTTGATGGTTGTGGGGGCAACGCTGGTTGGCGGTCCGCTTGCCTATCTTTTGACCGGGCCCAAATATGCCTCTATCCAGTCGATCCTGTCGATCCTGGTGCCAATGTCGGTTATGCAAGCGATAAGGGTCGCGCGGTCAGGAAGCGACCTTGCCGCACTTTCGGTGGGTCAATCGACGAATTCCATGGCGGGGACAATGGTGCGGGTCGCCTCGATCCCGATATCCTGGTGGGCGGTCATCAAGACCGGGCAGGTCATGCCGATTATCTGGATCGCGATGGTGGCAGAGGTGATTGGCTACTTCATAACAGTCGCAATGACCGGGCATCGGACCAAGATCCAACTGGGGCCGATTGCATGGCCTTCCGTACTGACCGCGCTGACTTGTGTTGCGGCTTTGGTTGACGTGCATTACTTCCCACCGGAACCGGGCTTCATCAGCCATATGCATCCAACGCTGTTACTTGTGGCGGCCTGCGGTATTGCCGCTTTTCTGAGCATGTCAGGTGTCAGGGCCTATCTATGGGAAAGGCGGCAAGGTAAACGGTGACGCAAATGCCGCCACTTCATCTTGCCAGCCGTGATATTGCTGTCGCAAACTCGCCCAAATGATGACCAGATGAGCCAATAATCCACCAGCCGACCCGATAGATTGAGTTCAGGAATTTCATGCCCAGCTTACAAAGTGACACGAGTATTGGTGTGATTGTCGTCACCTTCAATGCCGCTGATGTTATTGAGGAATGCCTTGATAGCTTGATGGCGCTAGAGGGGGCTGCGCCGCGGATTGTAGTGGTTGATAACAGCTCTACCGACGACACGGTTGAGACGGCAAGGCGTTGGGCGCAAAAGCGCGGTGCAGGTGCCGGGTTGATGCAGGAAGGCGATGCGCCAAAGCTTAGCGGCACAACACTTGGCGCGCAGGTGACCTTGTTGCATTCGGGCGCCAATCGTGGCTTTGCCGGTGGTGTCAATATAGGGTTGAAGGCGCTGGCCGCCTGCCCTGAGATTGCGCATTTTTGGGTGCTGAATCCGGATGCTTTTGCCGATCCAAAAGCCGCGCTGGCGATTCTGGCGGCGGCCCAAAGCACCCCGGATTATGGGATAGTCGGCGGCCGGGTATGTTATGCAGCCCCCCCCCACTGCATTCAGATAGACGGCGGCACCATAAACCGCTGGACTGGCGTTACCAGCAACATCAACCTGGGCGCTCCACGGGTCAGCGCCGTCATGCCCAGCGCATCCGAGCTGGATTTTGTCACCGGCGCCAATCTGGTAGTCTCGCGCCGGTTTTATGAAACCGTCGGCCCAATGCGCGAAGACTATTTCCTTTACTACGAAGAGGCGGATTGGGCGCTTCGGCGCGGGACCCTGCCGATGATCATAGCGCCGGGGTTTTGCGTCTATCACCACGCCGGAACCGCGATCGGGTCGCCAACGCTTGATCGGATCGCATCACCGTTTTCCTTTTGGTTCAAATATCGCAGCCGGATGATGTTTGTTCGGCGCTTCTATCCGGCATCACTGCCTGTGGCCGCCGCATACGCAACCGCCAAGGCCGTGCAATTGATGATGAAGGGTGCGTTTCCACAAGCCTTCACGCTGTTGCGCGCGGTCTTTGGCCTGCCAGCCCCGAAATCTGTACGCGACCGCCTGTCGCCAGAAGCTGAACGGATCGCCTTTGGCAAAGCGGGTCGTTAAATTCGAAGCACTCGCGCTATTGGCGCTATTGGCGGTCTTTTTGGGCTATCGCTGGCTGATAATGGCCGAAAACGGGCCTTCCGCCCGGCTTCACCAGATTGCCTGGGAAGATCCGTCCGAGGAGTTCGGCGGTATCTCTGGCCTTGATGTCATCGAAAATGGCCTTGGGCTTTGGGTCGTCAGCGATCGTGGGCGATTGTTCCGGGCCAGCCTTACCCGTGATGACATGGATCAGGTTTCGGGCATCCAGATTACGGAACGCTACCACCTTCTTGATGACTTCGGGCGGGAAGTGTCGGGCTTTTCTTCCGATTCAGAGGCCGTTCGGGTGCTTGATGACGGTCGGGTGGTGATTTCTTTTGAAGGTCTTACACGGGTCGCCTATTTTTCCCCACCCAGCATGGTCGAACATTTGCTGAATGACTGGATGCGGTTTGAAACCTTGTGGGGAAACAAGGGCATGGAGGCGTTGGCGATCAGTTCAACTGGTCAGATCACCACGCTGCTTGAGAAACCCGCCGCCAATAAAGGTTATGTCAGTTTCGTCTACCATGGCGACGATAAGTGGGAAGAGGGCCCGTATCTTGCAACTGACGGGCGTTTCATGGCCACCGATGCCGACTTCGGGCCTGATGGGCGGCTTTATGTTCTTGAACGGCGGTTTTCCTATGTCTGGGGTTATTCGACCCGGATCAGCGTCTATAGCCCACTGGACGAGGGCTATTCGATGCCGGAGGTGGTTTTGGAAACAGCCCCCGGCAGCTATTCCGATTTCGAAGGGTTAAGCTTGTGGACAGACGCAAAGGGGCGCTTGATTGCAACATTGGTTTCGGACAATAACTTTTTGCCCTTTTCGTCAACAATGTTGGCGGAATTTGCACTTGATCCGTGAAACATTTGTAATTTAACGCTATTGCGGCCCCCGCCACCTTTGCCTTTGCGACATTGGTGGCCTATCACAACCCCCGAGGCCGGGCAGGAGCATGACATGGCAATGAGCAAAGCGCGCCGCGTTCTGATCGTGGTGGAAAACCTGCCGGTTCCGCTTGACCGCAGGGTTTGGCTTGAGGCGACAAGTCTTCAGGCCAATGGTTATGACGTAGCGGTGATCTGCCCGACCGGACGGGGATGGGACAAGCTTTACGAAGAAATCGACGGCATCCACATCTACCGCTACCCCGAGCCGGTCGAAGCCCATTCAGGCGCGGTGGCCTATGCGCGCGAATATCTGTGGTCACTGTGGCATTGGTTCCGGCTTGCGCGAAAGGTCCGGCGCGAGCGTGGTTTTGACGTTATTCAGGGCTGCAATCCGCCTGACCTGATCTTCTTGCTTGCGCTTTGGTATCGGCTGCGCGGGGTGCATTATCTTTTTGATCACCACGATGTCTGCCCAGAGCTTTTCGAGGCCAAGTTTGGCACCAAGGGACTTTTGTACAAGATCATGCTGGTATGGGAACGCATGACCTTTGCCACCGCATCCGTGTCAATTGCCACCAACCAAAGCTTTCGCGACATCGCGCTGAGGCGCGGCAAGATGGATGCGGAAGATGTGTTTATTGTACGCTCTGCCCCGAAGATCGAAAAATTTGAAATCCGCCCGGCGGACCCTGAGATGCGCAAAGGCGCGGCAATGGTTTTAGGCTATGTTGGCGTGATCGGCCAACAAGAGGGTATGGATCTGCTGGTTGCGGCCGCCGATCACCTTATCCGCGATCTGGGGCGCGCGGATGTGCATTTCCTGATCGTGGGCTTCGGGCCAGAAGTGCCTACGGTGGAGGCCGACGTTGTCGCACGCGGGCTATCTGCGCATTTCACCTTTACCGGCGCACTTTACGGCGAAGATCTTTTGCGCGCGCTTAACAGCTGCGATATTGGCGTCAGCCCCGACCCCAAGAACGCGATGAATGACATATCCACGATGAACAAGGTCATGGAATATATGACCTTGGAAAAGCCGGTTGTGCAGTTTGACCTGAAAGAGGGGCGAGCCTCTGCCGAAGATGCCTCGGTCTATGCGGTGGCCAATGATCCGAAGGACTTTGCCGTCAAGATAGCCGAGTTGATTGATCAGCCCGAAATGCGGGCCAGTATGGGCAAGATTGGCCGTGCACGGGTGCTGGATCAGCTGAGCTGGGCACATTCGGTGCCAAATCTATTGGCAGCCTATGAACGGATTTTCGCTAAGATGGGTCGGTAAAACGCGACACCGGGCACAAGACCGCCAAGACCCACCCCCCCACAAAACCGCCCAGATGGGTCTGCCAGGCCAGTTGCCCGTGCATGGCCCACCACAACACCACATTCAGCCCGGCCAGCAACGCGATGCTGCGCCACACCGGCAGTTGGCTTTGCCCACGCGACCGGCGGTCTTGCATGTTCCAAGCCAAGACGATGCCCGCAAGGCCAAACAAGGCGCCTGACGCACCGACCATGGGTGCTGCCGCTTCTGGGAAAGCCGCAAAGCCTGCGGCCCCTGCAACCAGTAACGCCCCATATGCCACCAAGAACCGCCACCCCCTCATAACGGCGGCCACTGGCACCCCGAGGGAAAACAAAGTCACCATGTTGACCGCGAAATGTGTAAGCCCGCCGTGCAAGAACCCGTAGGTCAAAAACATAAGATAGGGCTGGCCCGCATAGTTTGGCTGCCAGTTCCCCAAAAGACCGGCCCAAAACGCCAGCCCATATAGGGCTGTTTGGCGGGCCTTTGGGTTTCCCCAAACGCCATGTTCTGCCCCTACGAAATAGACCTCTGGCAGCAGGCAAAGCCCGAAAATCAACCAAATCGCCCATGAGACGCTTTTGAGGTTTTGACCAATGATCAGTTTACCGGCAGGTTTGTCGGGCGCAGTCTTCCGGATCGGATCATCGGCGGTCAAAATGGCACGAACCTTGGCAGAGGTTTCAGGCTTAGGGCCATGAACCGCAATAGTCGCGCATCGGCATCCGCTTCAGGCTCATCCGGGCCAATCGGCGTGACGTAGCGCACCAAGGCGCCATCGGTCCGGCCAACGGTCAGGCTGTCGGTCAGAACGCTTAACTTGGCGCGGAAATCGTTCGACTCGCGCTTGCCGCGACCTTCGAACCAATAATAAACCAGTTGGCGCGACAGGCCCTTTTCAATAACGGCCCGGTTCACATCAAAGGTACCGTAACCTTGCGCCGTCATATCAACCGGAACCTCTCCGAGGCTGAAAACCTCCCAGCCGCCCGATGGCAGGCAGACTTCCGGTGAGTGGATGCCCTGCCCTTCGGTCTGTTTGTCGTAAAAGGCCACGAAAAGGGCCACGACATCAGCTTCGTTTGGCGATCCGTAGACGGCATTCACATAGTCATCCGCCGCAAGAACTTTCTCAATCTCTGGTTCTAGCCGGGATGTGGCGCCCGTCCAATTTTCAATCTGGGCCGGGTAAAGCGCCAATGGATCACGTTCCAGCGCCAGTGCCACTGGTGCGGGCGTGAAATGCCATGCCACTGAAAAGGCCAGGGTAATGGCCGCCGCGAGGCCCAAAAACACACTGCCCCCGATGGCGCCGATACGCGCGAAGATGCCGCCGAAACCTTCAAAATCAAGGTCGATCGCATCGGCCAGTGGCATCGGGTTCGGGGCGAAACGCTGCAAGACAATTGCCATCAGGAACAAAACCCCGATGCAAAGCAAGAACACCACCCAGCCCTCAAAGAAGTGCAAAAACCCTTCGGCATGGGCAATGCCGTAGCGGTCAACCAAAATACCGATCACACCAATTCGGAAGGAATTCATCACCACAGTCAGTGGCGCCGCCGCCAATAGCAGCACTGCCTTGTGCCAGATAGGGCCGCGATAGAGAATCGAGAAGAGGTATGAAAAGCTGAGAATGGGGAACAAGTAGCGCAGCCCTGAACAGGCCTCGGCCACCTGCAGCTTGTAGACCCCAAGGTCGATCACATTACCTTCCAGATAGACCGCCACGCCGGCAAGGCTTACAAGCCAGACACCAAGTGCAGATGAAATCCACTGCAGCAGGATCGTGAGTTTCCAATACAGGATCTGCGGCAAGGGCAGCATGAAGATAAGATGGAACACCGGCAATTGATGTTTCTTGCCGCGCCGCCAGCCAAAAATCGCCAAGACCACGCCGCTGACCCAGAAAATAAAGGCATAGGTCACTATGTCGGGGATCCGCATCAAATTGCCCAGCACCGCCAGCGCAAGCGACAGCACGATCAGCACAAGGCCGGGCCAGCCGTCACGGATTGTGGGTTCGGGAAGCGGTGATTTGCGAAGCTCGCGCAAGAACAGGTAAAGCGAGATCGCCGGAATCAATGGCCCGTGGCTGTATTCAGCGGTTCCCCAAGCCTTGGCCAAGGACACAAAACCGATCCAGAAAACCGGGATAGAGCCCAACAAAAGCGTTGCGAACAGCCCAAGCCCGAAGAAATTCAAACGCGCGGGCGCAGCAGTAGGTGTTGAATTGGAGGGAATGTCTGGGCTATCCGTCATGACTTATTCGCACATTGCCTAACTATTTGCGCACCCAGTCTTAGCGGAAACCCCGCAGGCACGCGACCAAAACGTGAAACGCGCCGTGGCAAACTGCCCAGGCGCGTCTTTATGTGAACGCCAATTGAGGCTCTGTCAGGGCCGGAAGCTGAAATTTCGGCCAAGTGTGACGAAAAGCGATGTCGAATCTGCAGTTTGTCTGCCGGTTTCTTCCTGCTTGCGCAATTTCACACCGCCCGAAAGGTTCCAATCGGGTGTGATGCTGCGTGTGTAGACGGCACTCAGATCGTACAAATCAATCGTATTTGCCCCGGTTGAACCGGTATCCTCGGTGCGCCCCCAATCGAATGTGAGATCAAGACGCGAGACATTGTCAATCAGATGGCCATAGCCAAGACCAATTCGGGTATCGATGATGTCTTGGTTCAGGCCATTGGTTGAAGCGCCGCGATTGACCGATACGCGAAAATCGTCACGCAAAAGTTGATGTGTGTAGGACAAAGCTGCGGTCGTGTTGGTTGAACCGGTATCGCCTTTGGTCAGGCCGATAGCGGCAGAAAGGTTGCCATTGCGCAGCGCAAGGGCGCGGCCAAAGGACAGATCGACGCGCTTGCCATTTTGGTTGCGTGTCGAACCGAGCGTTCCGAAAACCGTGCCATTGGTCAAGGTTTTGGTCAGGCCAACCGATCCGACCAGACCGGACTGATCAGTTACCCCGCCCAAGGTTGTGGTCTCAATGTCGGAATAACCAATCTGGGCATCCAGAACCAAAACCGAGTTGATATCTTGTGTCACGCCAAGTGCATAATCGATCGTGTCACGACTTGTCTGCACTGAGTCTGTTGCGGTGTAATGATCAATCGCAGCGCTTGCGAACAAGGTTGTGACTTTGCTGGGGCGCAAGAAAACCGTAGCCTTGGCAATGTCGGTGCGATTGTCGAAGATCAGCGGGTTCACGACCCCTGAATACTGCTTGTCATCGTATGAGAGGTCGACACGAAATCCAATCGGATCGCGAATTCCTGTTTCATAGCTTAGACCAAGAAAGGTGTCGCGCAATGTGCCGCCGTCACCGACAAGCTGTCCCAGTGTTTGTTGTTCGCGTTCCACGTCAAACGGGTTAAGGAAATTGCGATCAACATTACGGTAGCGGCCATTGAATTTCAGGCTGCTGTTGGCGCTGTCTGCGGTGTAGGCGACCCGCAAGGTAGGATCCTCAAACCCGCTACTATTGATGCCTGGAAACTCGGCATAACGCAGATTTCCGCTGGCCAGAATGTTAAGGCTGTAGTTCGACGTCACGCTTGAAATGCCGAAGGACAGCTTGTTTTCAAAGAATTGCGAAGAACCGCTTCCCCCCGGCGTCAACTGAAAGTTGCTGTCGGTCTTCAGGCTGCTGGTTATGCCGATGTCAATCTGCACCCCGCCAGGCGCCGCAGCTGCGGTCGCCGTTGTGCTGGGCACAGTGGCGGTCGTGGCCGTGGAAGAGGTCGTCGTCGCCGTTTGTGGAACCACTGTTGACGTCGTACCAACGCCTCCCTGTTGAGAGGAGGCGAAGGTCGGACAAATTGTGGATATTGCCGCGATTAACGCGATCTTACTTGTTTTTCTGCCCACCCGAATTCTGCCTTTTTATTCGAAGAGTTTACGCTCCGGCACAACAATCACGTCGCCTTCACGCAGCACGATAA
>JBATTI010000292.1:0-2399 GCA_049670445.1 Albidovulum sp.
ATTCGGGAGCGCGCAGGGCGGCATAAATCGCCTGAAGCCGGGCGACGCATTCGGGGTGGCCTTCGGGCGTTACATGGGAAAGCCCTGCTTCATGGGTGATAAAAAGCGTGCTCATAGGGTGCATTCCATTGTTTTAAAATGAAGGTGTGATGGGCGAAGCCTGCGGTTTGCCCGCCTTTATTCCGGTGACAGCATATAGCCCGCACCGCGCACGGTTTGCAGATAGCGCGGCTGTTTGGCATCCGCCTCGAATTTGCGTCTGAGGCGGGTGATTTGCACGTCAACCGCGCGCTCTTGCGACTGGCCGCCATCGCGCCCGGTGCCGTGGCCCAGCTTTTCGACCAATTGCATACGGTTGACGGGTTCGCCCGGCGTGGCGGCCAAGATGCGCATCAGCGCGGCCTCGGTCGCGGTCAGCCGCACCAAAATGTCGCCGCGCCACATCTCGCCGCGATCAACATCATAGCGCACTTCACCAAGGTTCAATGAGGTCGGAACCTTGATCTCAACCGGGGTCGGGGTGCGTCGCAAGATCGCATTGATGCGCAACAACAGCTCTTTCGGTTCAAACGGTTTGGCAAGATAGTCATCGGCCCCGGCTTCCAACCCGGCGATGCGGTCGGCGGTTTCGCCCTTGGCAGTCAGCAACAGAACCGGTGTTGCAAGGGTTGTGCGCAGATCACGCGTGAGGCTGATCCCGTCTTCGCCGGGCATCATGACATCAAGAACGATCAGATCAAATTCCAACCCTGCCAGCAGTTTGCGCGCATGGGCTGCATCGCGTGCCGGGGTCACCAAGAAGCCGTTCTTGATCAGGAATTTTTGCAAAAGACCGCGAATGCGTTCGTCATCATCAACGATCAGCAGGTGGACGTCGGTGCCTAATGTCATGCTGTGCCGTCCTTCATCGAATTGTAAAACCGCCTTAATTCAGGGTCCATCATCGCCTCCAGCACCTGACGAAACCCTGCGACTGCTGCGGGCCCAGCCGCGCGGTAAGCACTGCGCATCCGGCTGCGCTGGGCATCGCTGAGTTCGCGTTCAAGGGTTGAGCCCCGTTCTGTCAGATAGAGCTGTCTTTCGCGTTTGTCGCGCCGCCCGACCCGGCTTTCAACAAGACCATCTTCGATCAAGGCCCGCAAGACCCTGTTGAGGGATTGCTTGGTGACCCCCAGCATCGCCAGCAAGGAATTGACCGTCAGCCCCGGCGTGCGGTTGATGAAATGGATGGCGCGGTGATGGGCGCGCCCGTATTCGTAATTCTCCAATATGCGGTCGGGATCGGAGGTGAAGGCGCGGTAGGCAAAAAACATCGCCTCAATGCCTTTACGCAACTGTTCATCCGTCAAGAACAGCAGATTCTCGCCACCGGATGCAACCATCCCCCCAGGTTCAGCCATCTACGCCCCCAAATACCATTCCAACAATTCTCTGAATGAGATATTATGTCAGCGTTGTTGACTTTCCAAGAATCAATTGGTAGCCAAAGTCACAAACTGCGCAACATTATGTCCGAAACGGACCTATTACGCGCAATAATCGGAAATTTTTTCGCGGAGGGTGCGATGGCTGGATCATATGATGATCGTGATGGCAAGATCTGGTTGGACGGTGCGCTGGTGGAATGGCGTGATGCCAAGGTCCATGTGCTGACCCACGCGCTTCACTATGCCTCTTCGGTATTTGAGGGCGAGCGGTGCTATAACGGCAAGATCTTCAAAAGCCGGGAACATTCGGCGCGGCTTCTGCGCTCGGGGGAGCTTTTGGACATGCCGATCCCCTATACGGTCGATCAGATCGAGGCTGCGAAAGAGGCGGTTCTAAAGGCCAACGGCTGGACGGACGCCTATGTGCGCGTATTCGCCTGGCGTGGTTCGGGCGAGGATATGGGCGTTGCGGCCAAGCGTAACCCGGTTCGCATGTGCGTGGCGGCCTGGGAATGGGGCAATTACTACGGTGATGCCAAGACCAAAGGTGCCAAGCTTGATATTGCGAAATGGCGCCGCCCCGATCCCGCGACCATCCCTTCCGAGGCCAAGGCCGCCGGTCTTTACATGATCTGCACCATGTCCAAACATGCGGCCGAGGCGAAGGGCTGTTCGGATGCGATGATGCTTGATTATCGCGGCTATGTGGCCGAGGCGACCGGGGCCAATATGTTCTTTGTCAAAGACGGTGAAGTGCATACGCCCAAGGCCGATTGCTTTTTGAACGGTCTGACCCGCCAGACGGTGATCGGGATGCTGAAGGACATGCAGATCAAGGTGCATGAACGCCATATCATGCCCGAAGAACTGGACAGCTTTGAGCAATGCTGGCTGACCGGAACGGCGGCCGAGGTTACGCCGGTCGGCCAGATTGGCGATCACCTCTTCGAGGTGGGCGAGATGGCCCAGCGG
>JBATTI010000293.1:0-5608 GCA_049670445.1 Albidovulum sp.
GCACCTCTGATCTGGCCGGAATCTTGCGCGGCAAATCCTTTCCGGTGGCGGATTGGGGCAAGCGGCAAAAGCGCGGCGTGGGCTGGACCCCGACCAATGTGCAGATCACCTGTTTTGACACGATCTCTGACAGCCCGTTTGGGTCATTTGGTGATCTGGCCCTGATCCCCGACCCCGAAACCCGCTTTGCGATAGGCGAGGGCGGCGATGTTTTCGACTTCGCATTGGGTGATATCCGAAGCCTTGAGGGCGAGCCATGGGCGTTTTGCACGCGGTCGCTGGCGCGCCGCGCGCTGGCGGAACTTCATCAGGCCTGCGGCGCCACACCCTTGGCGGCGTTTGAACATGAGTTTCAGATAAAAGACATGGCCCCGCGCCCCGGTGACGGATTTGGCCTGAAAGGCTTTCGCGATGCAAAAGCCTGGAGCGGGCCTTTCTTATCTGCCCTCGCCCAGACATCATGCCAGCCCGATACCTTCATGAAAGAATACGGGCCCGCGCAATACGAAGTGACGATCAAACCGTCTTTGGGCATCACCACCCCGGATAATGCGGCGATCTTGCGCCTGCTGGCCCATGACGTGATCGCCCGCCATGGTGTCCTTCCCAGCTTTTCGCCGATCCTTGATCCGGCTAGCGTTGGCAACGGTGTGCATATCCATTTCAGCTTTGTGGATGATGATGGCGCACCGATGACCCACGACCCGAAAGCACCCCATGGGATGAGCCGACTGACCCGGCATTTCATCGGCGGTATCTTGCAGCATCTTGATCAGATATTGGCGCTGCTGGCCCCCTCAGAGATCAGCTATCTGCGGCTGACACCGCATCGCTGGAGTGCGGCGTTCAACAACCTTGGCGTCCGTGACCGCGAAGCCTCGGTGCGGATCTGCCCGGTTTCAACGACCGACGAAGAGGCCGTCGCACGCCAGTATAACTTTGAAGTGCGCGCGATTGATGCCGCCGCCAGCCCGCATCTGGCCTTTGCCGCTTTGCTGTTTGCAGGCACCCAAGGTGTGAAAGATAAAATCGAGCCACCCGCGCCAGTAAACGAAGATTTATCGCTGCTTGCGCCGCAAGATCTGGCGGCAAAGGGGTTCAAGCGCTTGCCACAGACTTTGAATGAGGCACTTGAAAGTTTTGCCGGTTCCACAGCGGTTCGCCAGTGGTTTGGTGATGCCTTCGTTGATCTTTACATGGCGCATAAGCGCGGAGAAATAGCGCAGTTATCCGGGCTTGACTGGATACAAAAATGCAACCGCTACAAGGATGTCTACTGAGATGCTGGAAATCAAAGGTATCTCAAAGAACTTTGGCGGCGTGCAGGCCGTGAACGATGTCAGCTTTACCGTCGGGGCCAATGAAATCCACGGGCTGATCGGCCCGAATGGGGCGGGCAAGACCACGATGATCAACCTGATCTCTGGTCTTCTTAGCGTGACCAGCGGTGAGATTTTGGTGAAAGGCGAACGTATCGACACTTTGCCCGCGGAAAAACGCGCCCGCAAAGGTGTGGCCCGCACCTTTCAGAACCTGCGCCTGTTTCGCAACCTGACGGTCCGGCGCAATATCGAGGTGGCGGAAATTCAGGTGCGCGGTGCGGAAAGCACAGACCCGGATCTGGTCGAAGACGCGATTGACCGGTTTGGCCTGCGCGAGGTTTTGGATGAGGTGCCCGACAGCTTGCCTTACGGACAGATGCGCCGTTTGGAAATTGTCCGCGCATTGGCCCTGCGCCCGTGTGTGTTGATGCTGGATGAACCGGCCGCCGGGATGAACCCTGATGAAACCGACACTCTCTTTCGCAATATCACCTGGCTCAGGACCCGCCACCCCTGCGCCATCGTGCTGATCGATCACGATCTGAAATTCATCATGTCGGCCTGCGAAAGGCTGACCGTCATGAATATGGGCAGCTTACTGGCCTCGGGACTGCCCCAGGATGTCACCACAAATAAAGAGGTTATCAGCGCCTATCTTGGACAAGGCGACCACGTATGACAGGAGAGATGAAAATGAACAGAACCAAAACCATGTTGATGACAACAGCGGTAAGTATCGGGCTTATTGCCTCGGGCGCGCAGGCCGCAGAGACCATCAAGGTCGGGCTGGCGGTGCCCCTGACAGGCGATTTCGCACCCTATAACGAAGTGGCCGGTGCGCAGTGCATGGCCAAGATGATCAACGATGCAGGCGGCATCAATGGCCAAGAGATTGAGCTGTTGATTCAGGATACGGGGTCAGACACCCAAGCGGCCATATCCTTGACCGAACGCTTCGTCAGCGAAGGCATCGTGGCTATGGCGACGATCCCGTTTTCCGACACGATGATCCCGGTTGCCCAGATCGCCGCCGCCAATGGTGTCACGCTGATCCAATCGCAAAGCACGCAAGTTGAGATGCATACAGGCGTGGTGGACAACTTCCTGACCAACGTCGCACCTGACCCTTATACGGCTGCGGCGGCTGCAAACTACGCCTTGTCACAGGGTGTGAAAAATGTGGCGATCTTTACCTCTGACGAGGGCGGATCATGGTCGGCGCGTACGCCTGAATGGTTTGCCGAGGTGATCGAGGCGAATGGCGGCACGTTGCAAGCCAAGCTGAACTACAGCTCTGGCACCACCGACTGGAGCCCGCAGATCGCCGAGTTGAAAGCACTCGACCCGGCGCCGGACGCGGTCTACATTTCATGGGCGATGCCGGATATCGGCATTTTGGTCAGGCAAATGCGCTCTGCCGGACTTGATGCCTGGGTGGTGGGATCGGATGGGTTTGACGACCCGTCGCTGGATGCCTTGGCCGCCGATGACCCAACCATTCTGGACAAGGTCTTTTTCGGCACATTGGCCCCCGCAGTGCCCGGAAGCCGCATCGAAGCCTTCCAGGCGGCCTGCGCCGAGATCGGCGTCGAAGTGAACGGGCTGTTTCCTGCACTTGGCGGTGATATGATCAAGATCATCGAGCACGGGATCAATGCCGCCGGATCAACCGACCCAAGCGCCATTCGTGACGCGATCCGGGCTGCCGACAGCATTCCGGTAATGTCGGTTGAGGCGATTTCGTTCAAGGATACCAACAGCTATGCGCTGCGCGATATCCCGGTGGTCGGTTTCAAAGACGGCAAGCGCGTGGTTCTTTCGCAAGAGATACCCGCAAACGTGCCATCCTGGCCCTGAGGGCCCCGGCCTTTCCGGGGCTCTCCCGGAAAGGCGCCCTTTCGTGACACGGAAACCAGCATGCTCCAGATCAACGATCTCAAGGCATTTCACGGGCCAATCGAGGCGGTCCACGGCATTGATATTTCAGTGGCCGAGGGACAATGCGTGACCTTGCTTGGCCCCAATGGGGCTGGCAAAACCTCGACCCTGTCGGCGGTTACCGGTACCGTGCGCGCGACCGGCGCAATCTTGCTTGGCGGTGAGGATATATCGCGGTTTGGCGTCGAGGACCGGTGCAAACGCGGTATCGCCATTTCGCCCGAGGGGCGGCGGGTTTTCTCTAACCTGTCGGTGCGCGACAATCTGATCATGGGCGGAGCCTTGCAGCGCGACAAAGCCGTGCTGAGCCGCGAGATCGAAGATTGGTTCACGCATTTCCCGGTCTTGGGCGAAAGACATGCGCAAATGGCAGGCACATTGTCCGGGGGCGAGCAGCAAATGCTGGCCATCGCGCGCGCGCTTTTGTCAAAACCGCGCATCTTGTTGCTTGATGAACCATCTTTGGGCCTTGCCCCGATGATCGTCGCCAAGATCTTCGAGATCATAAGGGATCTCAAATCGCGGGGCACAACGATCCTTCTGGTCGAACAAAACGCAAGTGCTGCAATTGGTGTGTCAGACTATGTCTATGTGTTGAACAACGGTTTGATTTCCAGCCACGGCGCGGCGGTAGATTTCGGTGATGGCAGCGATCTGATGGGTGAATTGACCGGGGTGCATGGCTGATGGATTATGCTGTTCAACAAGCGCTGAATGCCCTGAGTTTCGGGGCGGAATATGCCCTTATCGCGCTGGGCCTGGCGATTGTCTTTTCGATCATGGGGCTGGTGAACTTTGCGCATGGTGAGGTCGTGGCTTTTGGCGGCTATTCCATGGTGATCGTATCCACCTTGCTGACCAATAACCCATGGGTGTTGATGATCGGGGTGCTTGTTGCTTGTGTCGTGGCCTCGGTCGCGCTGGAGCGTGTGGCCTTTCGCACCGTGCGTGGTGCCGATCTGACGACCGGGTTGCTGACGGCTTTCGGGGTCAGCATCATATTGCAAAACCTGTTTTTGCTGCTTGGCTCACCGCGGCCAATGGCGGCCACACAGTTCATCTTTCTTGACAAGACGCTGACGTTCGGATCGGTCCGGGTGTCATCGCTGCAAATCTACGAAACCCTCGCTACCTTCGTGGCCATCGGTTTGCTGATGACGTTTTTGCGCAAAACAACGCTGGGCATGGCGATGCGCGCCGCCGCACTGGATTTTGAGATGGTGCGCTTGTGCGGCATCCGTGCCAATCGGGTGATTGCGGGGGCTTTTGCGATATCGGGCCTGCTGGCGGGGCTGGCATGTATTTTCATCATGGCGCGGCGCGGCTCGGTTCAGCCGCATATGGGGTTCGATCCGGTTTTGGTGGCCTTCGTGGCTTGCGTGATCGGCGGGTTTGGAAGCCTGCCGGGTGCCGTGCTGGGCGGGTTCCTTCTGGGCATTGCCGAGGTCGTGGTGCTGGTCTTGTTGCCGCAAAGTGCCGGAGGTCTGGCACAGGCGGCTGTCTTCACCATGGTCGCCCTTGTCTTAATCTGGCGGCCGGATGGCATCTTGTCACCGGCGCGCGAAAAAGGGGACAAGATCTGATGCGGCTGCATTTGAACCAAGATCAGCGCAAGGGCCTGATTGGCGCCTCGCTGCTCAGCATTCTTATCCTTGCCATAGTCGGGATCTACTATCTTTGGGGCGAAAGCTATCAGGCGCGTATCCTCTATGCGACCTTCGTCAATCTGCTGGTGGTCGTGGGTTTGCAGGTGTTCACCGGGAACGCCAATATCACCGGCTTTTCACATGCGGCGTTTATGGGCATTGCGGCCTATGCGGCGGCGATCTGCGTCACCCCGGCGGCAATGAAGCTGATTTCATTGCCTGACGCCCCTTGGGGGCTGAACGCCTTTGAGCTGTCGCCCATCGTCTCGGCGCTGATCGCACTGGTAATCACGGGCGTGTTGGGGGTGCTGACCGGGATGATCGTGGTGCGCCTTAGCGGCGTCGGTGTGACCATTGTCAGCATCGCGATCCTTGTCATAGTGCATTCGATATTCCTGCACCGCACGGACATATTCAAAGGCAATCAGGCGCTGTTCGGTATTCCGAAGATTTTCGGGCTGCCACACATAACCCTTTTGATCATCCTCGCGATTTTTGTGGCACGGCTCTTTCGTGAAAGTGCCATCGGCCTGCAGTTGCGCGCCTGTGCTGACGATGAGGCGGGCGCGCGCTCCATGGGGGTTGATGTCTACCGTGTGCGGCTGATTGCCTGGGTCCTTGGAACCTTGTTTTTCGCCACAGCGGGCATCGCCTATGCGTTCTTTTTGGGAACCATTTCAGCGCGGCCCTTCTATTTCAATT
>JBATTI010000294.1:0-5605 GCA_049670445.1 Albidovulum sp.
GCCACACGATCCCGACCTGCACAACCGGCAATTCACCCGACACATCGCGCGCGTCAATCTTGTCGCCCTCCAGCGACCAGGGGCGGTAAACCAGATCGGGAAGCACAGCCACACCCGCCCCGGTCGCCACAAGCGATCGCACCGCCTCGACCGAGCGGGTCCGAAAGGCGATGTTGGGGCGGCTCATCAGCGCCGAGATGGCATTGACCGCCTCTTTTTCCATCTCGTCCATGTTGAGCATGATCAGCGGTTCGCGGGCCACATCGGCAAGAGTGATGCTTTCTTGTTGCGACAAAGGATGCCCCAATGGGAGCCAAAGTCGGAACGGAGAGACATCGAGAATCTCGACATGCAGCGCGCTTTTCTCCCGCAGGTTGGAGGTGATCATGACTGCCACGTCCAATTCACCGCCGATCAAAAGATGTTCAAGGTATTCGCCATTATCCTCGATCGCGGTAACGGTGACATGGGGGTTCACCCGCCGGAATTTCGCCAAAAGATCAGACAAGACATAGCCCGCCATGAGCGAGGTCACGCCAAGATGCAAATCGCCCGACACCGTATCGCGCTGCGATCTGAACGCGTGCCGCGCGCTGGAAACACTTCCCAGTATTGCCGAGGCGTGGCGCAAGAATTGATGCCCGTCATGGGTGATGTTCAGCCCGCGCGAATGACGCTCAAACAGTTTGACGCCCAGATCTGCCTCAAGCTCTTTCACGGCTTCGGTGATCGCACTTTGGGAAATGGACAGGGTTCGGGCCGCATGGCTGACCGAGCCGTGTTCTGCCACGACCACGAAATAGTTTAGCTGACGCAATGTGAACGCCATTGTTCCATGCCTCCCATCGCCTGCCGGATCCAGCGCATCTTGAACTGGTGTTGCTATCATGCAAAGCGGCAAATTACCCCGACAACAGGCGGTTATCTCAGGCCCTGCTACAGGGCTGTGATCTGGCATAGGGCTTGTTCAGGCAATGTTGTCTGGGGTGGCAACAGCGGTCCGGCCGCCGAGCCATGGCATTGCGGATTCTTCGCTGGCCGGTTGGCGCAAATACACTGGCCTCCGGGGCGTCTTTGGGTTATGGCCGGGCCAATCAGAAGCCCCAAGGAGATCGCCCATGAAAGCTGCCGTCATCACCTTTCCCGGATCGAACTGCGACCGCGACCTTGCCGTGGCATTTGAGCGCGCGGGGGCTGAGGTTGTAAAGGTCTGGCACAAGGATGCGGATTTGCCCAAGGGCGTCGATATTGTCGGCATTCCGGGGGGCTTTTCCTTTGGCGATTATCTGCGCTGCGGGGCGATTGCGGCGCAATCCCCCGTGGCCGGTGCGGTAAAGGATTTTGCGGCGCGCGGCGGCTATGTTCTGGGGATCTGCAACGGCTTTCAGGTCTTGACCGAAACCGGCCTTTTGCCCGGCGCGCTGATGCGCAATGCCGGCCTTAAGTTCGTGTGCAAACCCGTTGATCTGAAAGTCGAAACGGCTGACAGTGGGTTTACCGGCGGATGGCAGAAGGGCGATGTGTTTCGTATTCCCGTGGCGCATCATGACGGCAATTACACGGTGACCAAAGACGAGTTGGCTCGCTTGAAGGGCGATGACCGGATTGCCTTTACCTACCAAGATAATCCGAACGGCGCGATGGCCAATATTGCGGGTGTCTTATCGGCCAACCGCAGGGTGCTGGGCATGATGCCACACCCCGAACGTATGGTTGAAGCCGCACATGGCAGCGCCAGCGGATCGGTGCTTTTCCGCTCGTTAATGGATGCGATGGCTATTGCGTGACGTTGGACGCTTGAGCGGCAAGCCCGAGCAACCTAAACTTGCCTCTATGGGCAAGAGCACCAAGACACCTGCGCAAACGCAAGACGACAGCACCAGGAATGCTGTTGTTGCGCAATATGCGTCGGTTGGCCAGGCGGGGCGCAATCCGTGGTGGTTTTTGCCGCTGTTGGTGGCTTTCATCGCGGCGGCGGTGACTGTCATCTGGGTCACCAATTCCTTTTTGGCTGAACGATTTACAGACTCCACCCGAAACCGCGCCGAGGTTCGGCTGGCCCTTTACACCGGCCAGATATTGTCCGAAGTGCAGCGTACCTCGGTTGTACCGCTGCTGCTGGCGCGTGATCCGAGCTTGATCACGGCGCTTGAGACATCCGCTTATGCATCGTCTTCGCAGCTGCTGATTTCCGCCCAAAGCGAAATTTCGGCCTCTTCGATCCAGCTTCTTGACCTTACGGGGCGGGTTGTGGCGGCCACCGATCGTACGTGGATTGGCCGGAATCTGGGCACAGATGCAGGCTTCGTGCAGGCCCAACGAATGCGAGAGACGGTCTTTTCCGTGACCGAACGTGACACGGGCGGCTTTGAGTTTTCATTCTCGCGCGCCGTGCGTTCCAACGGGCAACTTGTTGGCGTCATCATGGTGGGGGTTGAACTGGCCAAGTTTGAACGCGCTTGGGGGAATGAGGCGAATGCCGTTGCGATCATGAACAGCCAAGGCAAGATCGTGCTGTCCACAGAACCGCGCTGGCGCGGGCTTACCGTTGGTGAAGCGCTGGAAGTACGCTCCGCGCCCTCTGCCATTCAGCGCGCCATTCAGGCCACGACAGATTGGGCGAACACCGCCCCGGATGCCTATTTGCAGGGCGTCGCGGTGATGCGTTCTGATGCGCGCATTCCCTTCCGGGGGTGGCGGCTGGTCAGTTTCACCCCATACGATTCGATCCGCGACCGGGTGAATGCGGTTCTGGCGCTGGAAATCATGGGGTTTGCGTTGTTTTTGGCGGGTGCCTTTTACTGGCTGTCGCGCCGGGCCCATGTTGAAACCGCGATAATCCGGAAAGAGTCGGCGGAATTGCGCCAGTTGAACGTCAGGCTGAAGCGAGAGATCGCCGAGCGTGAGAAGGCGCAAAAAGACCTGGCCGTGGCCGAACAGACGCTGGCACAGTCCTCGAAACTGGCGGCTTTGGGCGAGATGTCGGCCTCTGTCAGCCACGAGCTGAACCAGCCGCTTGCGGCGATGAAAACCTATCTTGCCGGCGCACGCCTTTTGATGCAGCGAAAGCGCAGCGAAGAGGCGATTGCCAGCTTCCAGCGCATCGATGATCTGATTGAACGGATGGGGGCGATTACCCGGCAGCTCAAAAGCTATGCCAGAAAAGGCGGCGATGCGTTTGAGCCAATAGACGTTAGGTCTTGCGTCTCTGGTGCTTTGTCGATGATGGAGCCGACCTTGCGCACAAGATCGGTCAAGATCACCCGCTCAATGCCGCGTTTTGCGGTTGTGGTGATGGCCGACCGGATCAGGTTGGAGCAGGTGATTATCAACCTTTTGCGCAATGCGCTTGATGCAACCAAAGACGTGGCCGAACCGCAGATAGATCTGACCCTGAAGGGGGGGGATCTGGCGGTTCTGACCGTGACCGATAATGGCGAGGGGATTGCCGAGCTGGATAACCTGTTTGAGCCTTTCTACACGACCAAGAAGCCCGGGGACGGTGTTGGTTTGGGGCTTGCCATTTCATCTGGTATCATCAACGACCTTGGTGGCCGGCTGATTGCGCGCAATGCGCCAAAGGACGGAACGACTGGCGGCGGAGCGGTGTTTGAGGTCCAACTGCCGCTCTTGAATGAACAGACCGAAGCGGCGGAGTGATAATATATGGCGCGCGCAATGAAAGTGGCGATTGTCGATGACGAACAAGACATGCGGCAATCCATCAGCCAATGGCTGGCCCTGTCGGGATTTGACACGGAAACCTTCCCCAGCGCCGAAGATGCGCTGAAATCGATCGGCGCGGATTACCCCGGTGTCATCGTCTCGGATATCAAGATGCCGGGGATGGATGGCATGGCCTTCCTCAAGAAACTCATGAGCGTCGACAGTGGGTTGCCGGTGATTATGATCACCGGCCATGGTGACGTGCCGATGGCGGTAGAGGCGATGCGGGTCGGTGCATTTGATTTTCTGGAAAAGCCTTTCAACCCCGACCGGATGACCGAATTGGCCAAACGCGCCAGCCAGACACGGCGGATGACGCTGGACAACCGGGCCTTGCGCAAGGAACTGTCCGACGGCACCGTCTTGATGAAAAAGCTGATCGGTGCTTCGCCGGCGATGGAGCGGTTGCGCGAAGATATTCTTGATCTGGGGCAAGCTGACGGCCATGTGCTTATCGACGGCGAAACCGGTACCGGCAAGACGCTTGTCGCCCATGCGCTTCATGCCGTGGGCCCGCGTGCAGGGAAAAAATTCGCCATGCTCAGCTGTGCCGCCTTCAGCGAAGACGTGCTTGGACCCAGACTTTTTGGGCCGATGGAAGAAGGCGGTGCTATTCCTTTGGTCGAAGAGGCGCGTGGCGGCACTTTGGTCTTGGAGGATGTCGAGGCGCTGAGCCATAGCCTTCAGTCACGGCTTTTGACCTTTATCAACGATCAAGGCACACCCGCCGAAACCCGCATCATTGCAATTTGCAACGATCACGAAGTTGGCCGCACCGTGGAAGACGCGCTGCGCCCTGATCTTTACTACCGGCTCTCGGCACTCAAGATCATGTTGCCGCCTTTGCGGTCGCGCGGCGAGGATATCTTGACACTTTTCGCCCGCATGACCGAACAATTCGCCGAAGAATACGGCTGCGACGCGCCGCAGGTCACCGCGCAAGAGGCGGCGCAATTGTTGCAAGCGCCCTGGGCTGGCAATGTCCGCCAGCTGATCAATGTGGCCGAACGCGCGGTTCTGCAAAACCGTCGTGGATCAGGTTCGATCGCTTCGCTTTTGATGGCCGATACCGAAGAGACCGGCATGGCGATGACCACCGAGGGCACGCCCTTGAAGGAATATGTCGAAAGCTTCGAGAAGATGTTGATCGACAATACCATGCGCCGCCATCGCGGCTCGATCACCGCGGTGATGGATGAATTGTGCCTGCCGCGCCGAACCCTGAACGAAAAGATGGCGAAATACGGCCTTCAGCGGCAGGAATATCTTTAGACCCTGTCGTGAAACCGGGTTGGGCGGCATTGCGTGCAAGGCCGCCTTTAACCTTGGCCCCATGGAATGACACCTTCGCAGGTATCGCCAAAGGGTTTGTTCCCTAACCCCCGGATTTTGACCGGTAAAACTGATCTTTATTGTTTCAAATCCCTCGTTATAGTGGCCGCGAATTTTACCGAACAAGGTTTTGAAACATGCCGTCCAAACAACCGAATATCCTGTTGATCATGGCCGATCAGATGACCCCCTTCATGTTGGAGGCATGTGGTGGTGTCGGTGCCCGAACCCGCAACCTTGGGGCCCTCGCGGCCCGTTCGGCAAATTTCACCAATGCCTATACCCCAAGCCCGATCTGCGTGCCGGCCCGATCCTGTTTCATGACCGGGCTTTATACATCGACAACCGGATGCTATGACAACGGCGATCCCTATCACAGCTTCATTCCGACCTTCGCGCATTACCTGACCAATGCCGGATATGAGACGGTGTTGTCGGGCAAGATGCATTTCATCGGCGCCGATCAATTGCACGGGTTTCAGCGCCGTCTGAACACCGATGTCTATCCTTCGGGGTTCATCTGGTCCTATCCGCTGCCCCCCGCAGA
>JBATTI010000295.1:0-7074 GCA_049670445.1 Albidovulum sp.
TCGCGGGCGAACCCACGGGCCGCGCGAGAGGGATCGCGACGGTGGCGGTGTTCCTGGGGATCGGGATCGCGATGTTCGGGCATGACACCGGCGGTCTCGGGCTTAACCTTGCCTCGCTTCTGGGCGCTTTGGCCGGGCTTGGGGTTGCCGCTTCGCTGGCCATGACATTCGTGATCTTGCGGCAAAATCGCGCATTGCCGATCTTGCCGGCCATCGGCGCAGGTGCGCTTTTGTCGGGGCTTTTGGGGATGAGCTTGGCCGGTGGCCCGGCCGCCATGGCCGAAGGCGAGGTCTGGGCGATTGCCGTTACCGGCCTGGTGATCTTGCCGGTGTCGTTCATGGCGCTGTCGCAGGCGTCACGCCACACGGCGGCGGTGAATGTGAACCTGTTGATGCTGTTGGAAACGGTCTTGGGGCCGATCTGCGTGTGGTATGGCGCGGATGAGCCTTTGACCCTGCCGATGCTTGTCGGCGGGGCGGTGGTGGTGGCAAGCCTTGCCGTCTATATCTTTGCGACGGGCCGCAACGGCCCCAAACCCAAGGTGGCGCATCCCTGAAAAAAAGGCGCCCCGAAGGACGCCTTTTTGCTGGTCATGAAGGCTTGAGGCCTACTCGACCGACAGCGCCAGAAAGCGCGGGTCACCGCCACGGTTGATAAGCAGCAAGATAGACTTGCGCCCGGCATCCTTGGCCTCTTGCACACGCGCCTCGAAATCCGCGATCGAGGCGACCTTTTGCTGGCCAACCTCGGTGATCAGATCACCGGCACGCAGGCCCTTTTCAAAGCCTTCGCTGGTCTGGTCGATATCGGCGACCAACAGCCCCGAGATGTCTTGCGGGATGCCGATCTGGCTGCGTTGCTCATCACTCAGCACCTCCAGCGTCAGGCCAAGAATGTCTTTCTTGATCGGCTCATCCGGTGTGGCCTTGACCGGAACCGGTGTCCCTTCAGCCACTTCCCGGCGCCCCAGCGTGATCGACAGCGTCTGGCTTTCACCGTCGCGCAACACCACAATCGGGACCGCCTTGCCCACTTCGGTATCCGCGACCCGGCGCACCAATTCGCCAGAGTTTTCTACATCAACCCCGTCACAAGAGGTGATCAGATCGCCGGATTTTACCCCCGCATCCTTTGCCGGGCCATCGGGCACATCACTTACCAAAGCGCCCTTGGCGTTGGCCAGATCCATCGCCTCGGCCATTTCCGGGGTGACATCCTGAATGCGCACCCCAAGCCAGCCCCGCCGGGTTTCCCCAAATTCGCGCAACTGGTTCGTGACCTTGGACACGACATTCGAGGCCATCGAAAAGCCGATGCCGATTGACCCGCCATTTGGCGACAGGATCGCAGTGTTCACCCCGATCACGTCGCCATCCATATTAAAGAGCGGCCCGCCCGAATTGCCCCGGTTGATCGCCGCATCGGTTTGCAGGAAATCATCGTAAGTCCCCGAAAGCTCGCGGTTGCGCGCCGATACGATACCGGCCGACACCGAAAAACCCTGACCCAAGGGGTTCCCCATCGCCATAACCCAATCGCCAACCCGCATCACATCGCTGTTGCCGAAGGACACGAAGGGCAAGGGTTCCGTGCTTTCGACCTTCAAAAGCGCGATATCGGTTTTGGGGTCGGTGCCGATCAGCTTTGCATCCAGCTTTTCGCCGGAAAAGAATTCTATGCTGATCTCATCAGCATCCTCGATGACATGGTTATTGGTGACGATATAACCATCGGCCGAAATCACGAAGCCCGAACCAAGCGCATTGGAGCGGCGCGGCTGGGGCTGCCCGTCCGGGAGCTGGTTATTGAATTCGTTGAAGAAATCTTCAAATGGCGAGCCGGGCGGTACGATCGGGCCGGGGCCGGTCGGGGCCTTTACAACCATCGAGGTGGTGATGTTGACCACCGCAGGGCTGACCTTCTCGGCCAGATCGGCAAAACTGTCGGGCGCATTGGCGGCCGAGGCTTGCGCCACCTGTACGGCGATGAATACGAGTGAAACCAACGCAAGCCACATCGCCCGCAAGATTGCGCGGGGGTAAACGGCGGCGGTGATTGCATAGGGCTGATCGGTCACAGCGAACTCCTGAAATCTGATCGGATGCCGGGCAAGATACCCGACCGGGTCGACGATGCCGGGTGACTTACCCGATGGGGTCCATAATGATGTAGGCATGGCAAAGTGCAATTCAAAGACCGCCATAGAACATCAATTGGGCGTGATAGACGCTAACTTGTCAGCCCGCCAGCCGCGTCGCAAGCCAAATCACGCCAACCCCCAAAGCAATGATGCCAAGCCCAAGGTTTCGGCGGCTTTCAAGCGAAAGGCCGCTGATAAAGGCCAAAAGCTCTTCCATTCGGTTAGGGGCCAGCGCCAGCACCAGCCCCTCAAATACCGCAACCAGCCCCAATGCCATGACCACAACTGTCCAGGTCATGCCAAGGATCGCTTGGCCAAGGATCGCTTGTCAGACACCCGCGGCCTTATCAATCAGCAGGCACCGGCACGTCTTGGCTTGACGACTTCAGGTAATCGAAGAATTCGCTGTCCGGTGACATCACCATGGTCGAATTTCCGGCCTGAAGCGATGACCGATAAGCTGAAAGTGAACGGTAAAAGCCAAAGAACTCGGGGTTGGCGCCATAGGCCTGGGCAAAGATCGCGTTGCTTTTGGCATCGGCTTCGCCTCGGGCAATCTCGGACTGGCGTCGGGCGTCTGACACAAGTTCGATCACGGTGCGGTCCGCAAGGGCGCGCAACCGCTGTGCTGCCTCATTCCCGCGCGCCACTTCGTCTGCGGCCTCGCGTTCACGTTCGGCCCGCATCCGCGCGAAAGTTGCATCAAGGTTTTGCGCAGGAAGGTCGGTCTTGCGCAGGCGCACATCGACGATCTCAACCCCCAAAGACGCCGCCTTGCGGCGTGCCGCTTCCAGGATGCGCTGGGTCAGGGCTGTCCGGTCCGCAGACAAAATCGCGGAAGAGCTGACCGACCCCAGAACATTACGGATCTCATCGTTCAGGATCTTGTCGATACGGTCTTGCGCAAAGCTGACCCCGCCGGCGCCAACGGCCTGGCGGAAGCGCTGTACATCGTCAAGACGCCAGCGCGCGAAGGCATCAACGACCAAACGGCGATCATCCAGCGGGGTGATTTCCAGCGCCTCCACATCAAAGCCCAAGATGCGGTCATCATATGTCACCACATCCTGAACAAGCGGCAGTTTAAGATAGATGCCGGGTTCTTCGCGCACCGCTTTGATCTGGCCAAATTGCAAGACCAACGCCGTTTCACGTTCATCCACCACGAAGATAGAGGCCATGAGCGCCGCAACAGCAACAACAATGGCGGGTAATATCAGGGTTGCACGGTTCATCAGTTGGTTCCCCCTGTGGTCGTGCCTGCAGCAGGCTGCGCTTTGCGCCCAAGCTCATTCAGCGGCAGATAGGGGACAACCCCCTGCCCGCCGGTGTTTTCGTCAATAATGACCTTGTCGATCCGGCCCAGCACCTGTTCGATGGTTTCAAGATAAAGCCGCTTGCGGGTGACGTCGGGGGCTTTTTCATATTCACCCAAGACGGCGGTAAAGCGGCTTGCCTCACCCTCGGCCTGATTGATGACCTGCGCCCGGTAGGCTTCGGCCTGTTCAAGCACCTGTGCGGCTTCACCCCGCGCCCCGGCAACAACCCGGTTTGAATAGGCGTCGGCCTCTTTTTGCAGGCGGTCGCGTTCTTGTTCCGCCGATTGTACGTTTTTGAAGGCCTCGATCACCTCGCGCGGCGGATCGGCGCGCAGGAAGTTCACCCGCACCACGTTCAGCCCGCTGCCATAGCTGTTCAGCGTGGTCTGGATCAGTTCCTGCACACGCTGTGCAATGATGCCGCGATCACGGTTCAGGATCGGCGCCAGCTGGCTTTGCGCAATCACTTCGCGCATCGCACTTTCGGCCACCGCACGGATGGTCAGTTGCGGATCACGCAGGTTGAACAAAAATCTTTCCGGGTCAGAGACGTTCCAGACCACCTGGAAATCGATATCGACGATGTTTTCGTCACCGGTCAGCATCAGCCCGGCGTCGCCGCCGGTGCCGCCAACACCAATATCTTCGGTGCGTTCAGGGGTAACCGGGATCACTTCGGCCACCACAACCGGCCAGGGCGCGAAGTTGAGGCCCGGCAATCCGGTGCAGGGCGAATAGCATTTGCCAAAGGTCAGTTCGACCGATTGTTCTTCGGGTTTGACCGTATAGAAGGAAGCAAATGCCCAAAGACCGATGGCCGCCAAAACCCCTATGCCGATGGTATTGCGCGAAAATTCCGGGCCACCCGAAAAACCGCCGCCACCGCCGCCGCCATTCATGCCGCCGCGATTGCCGCGCCCGCCCATCAGCACCCGAAGCTGTTCGGTGCCTTTCTTGACGATTTCCTCAATCTCGGGAAGTTGCGGCCCTTCGTCGGGCTTGCGTGGCCCGCGACCTGCACCTGCGCGATCATCATCGTCGTCGTTATTACCAGAGCCACCGCCCCAAGGACCTCCGCTTCCAGCCATCAGCTATCGTCCCCTCATATTGATCATTGAAATACCTCTGCACCCAACTGGGCACTTTTGCGTGAAAGTCAAGCCGTTCGCACCGGCTTACGCATCGTCACCAGCTCTTCCGACATGGTTGGATGCACCGCCACGGTGCGGTCGAAATCTTCTTTCGTGGCCCCCATCTTGACCGCAATCGCCGCAAGCTGGATCATCTCGCCTGCATTGGGCGCCACGATATGACACCCTAGAACCTTACGGGTTTCGCTGCAAACAATCAGCTTCATCATCACCCGGTCTGGCCGGCCGGCAAAGGCCGATTGCATGGGGCGGAACGAGGTTGCGTAAACCTCGATCGGGCGCTCTGCCGCCGCGTCTTCCTCGCTCAGGCCAACGGTGCCCAGTTCGGGCTGGGTAAAGACCGCACTTGCGACCAGATCATGATCGGCCTTGCGCGGCTGCGCGCCAAAGACGGTATCGGCAAAGGCGTGCCCCTCGCGGATCGCGACAGGCGTCAGGTTGATGCGGTCGGTCACATCCCCCACCGCATAGACCGATGGCACGGCGGTCTGCGACCACGCATCAACCACGACTTCGCCCTTGCGGCCCAACTTCACACCGATTTCCGCAAGCCCAAGCCCCGCCGTATTCGGGACGCGGCCGGTCGCATAAACCACTTTCTCATAAACCGCCTCGCGCCCGTCTGTGGTCTTGACCCATGTGCCGCCCGGGGCTGGCTTCATCTCAAGCACATCGGTGCCCAGATGCAGATTGACGCCGCCTTCGCGCATCATCTCGGCGATATGGCCGCGCGCCTCGCCGTCGAACCCGCGCAGGATCTGCGCGCCGCGGTAATATTGGGTGACCGCCACCCCAAGGCCGTTCAGGATACAGGCAAATTCGCAGGCAATGAAGCCGCCGCCGACGATCAAGACCGATTTCGGCAAGGCCTCAAGCTTGAAGATGTCGTTGGAGGTCAGGACCTCGGCCCCGCCCTCTGTTTTGGGTACAAACGGATGGCCGCCGGTTGCGATCAGGATGTGCTTGGCCGTTACCACCTCACCCGATGCAAGCCGCACCGAATGCGCGTCAGCCACTTCGGCGCGGCAATCATGAACCGTAACGCCCGCCGCGCTCAGGCCGGATCGGTAAGCCGCCTCCAGCCGGTCCAGTTCCGCATCCAGCTTGCCGCGAAACGCCTGCCAGTCAAAACCGCCAAGCTGCGCGTCCCAGCCATAAGCCCGCGCATCCTCCATGGCCCCCGAATAGCCTGACGCAAAGACCATCAGCTTCTTGGGAACGCAGCCGCGGATCACGCAAGTACCGCCCATACGGTATTCTTCCGCCAAGGCAACCCGCGCACCATGTTCGCCCGCAGCTATCCGCGCCGCACGCACACCGCCCGATCCGCCACCGATGACGAAAAGATCATAATCGAATGTCATAAACCTGCGCCTTCTTATGCTTGCCTGTTCGCCCCCCTTACGGGGCCGTCAGTCGCCGATATCGGCAAAGAGGTTATCCGCGCCGATAGGGGCATTCTTCAGCCCCTCCAACACGCCCTCTTGCGCCTCGATCAACTCGGTACTGCCGTCGGAATGGCCAATGATCACCAGATCACAGATATCCATGAACAAGCCATTTTCAACCACACCCGGCACCTGATTAAGCACAAGCGCCAGTTGGCGGGCATTGCCGATCCGGCCCAGATGCAGATCAAGGATGTAATTGCCCTCGTCACTGATGAAGGCCGCGTCGCCATTCATCCGAAGCGTGACCTCGCGCAGCTGCATACCAAGTGAGGCGATAAGCTCCTCCAGCAAGATCCGCGTGGTCTGCCAGCCAAAGCGGATCACCTCTACCGGCAAGGGAAAGGCGCCAAGCTGCTGCACCTTCTTGCCCACGTCTGAGATCACGATCATCCGGTCGGAGGCGGTGGCAACCACCTTTTCTTGCAAATGCGCGCCGCCGCCCCCCTTGATCAGATTAAGCTCCGGGTCGAATTCATCGGTGCCGTCAATGGTCATATCCAGCCATTTCGCCTCATCAAGGGTGATGATCCGGATACCTTCCTTTTGCGCCAGCGCCGCCGTGCGCGTCGATGTCGGAACCCCGATGATCCGCAGGCCTTCATCGCGCACCCGCTCGCCCAGACGGCTGACCATAAAGGCCGCCGTCGATCCGGTGCCAAGGCCCAGACGCATACCGTCCTTAACAAAATCGACCGCCCGGTGGGCAGCGGCACGTTTGGCGATATCGGCAGGCGAATACAGCGGCGTCATGGCCCATCTCCTTTGTGATGCGGCCTTTATAGAAAATCCTTGCGCCCACTGCGAGCGGCTTTTGCGCCTGTCAGCGCAAATTTTCTCTATCTATAGCGGTTTTCAACCCTGCGTTACGCTATATATCCTCTTTCACCCGGCTAAGGTTGAGGTTTCGCAGGGCCGCAACCCCGGCAATAACCTCATCAATCGCGACCGCGCCATCGCCGTCCATGTCGAATTTCAGAATGTCTTGCGCGCGCGCCACGTCATCATTGTCGAT
>JBATTI010000296.1:0-2675 GCA_049670445.1 Albidovulum sp.
CGATCTTGATCTTGCCCGCATCAACATCGGCGCCGATCACTTCCATCATGCCTTGCAACAAGAATGCGGCATTCGGATCGCCGGGGTCACCTTTGATGATGGCATAGTTACCCTCAGGAACCACGGCCGCCACTTCTTTCGCGATAATACGGCCGACGCCGATATTGTCGAAGGTCAGATAGAAGGTGCGGGTATCCTCGATCAGGCGGTCATAGCCGATAACCGGGATGCCTTCGCTTGCGGCAAGCTCGATCGCGGGTGAGATCGCATCTTTATCCCAAGCGTTGATGATCAGCACATCGGCGCCCTGGGTGATAAGCGATTCCACATCCGAAAGCTGCTTGGCCGAAGATGATTGCGCGTCAGCGGAAATATAGGTGTCGCCAGCGGCTGCGATTGCAGCGGTCATGGCGGCCTCGTCAATCTTCCAGCGCTCTTCTTGGAAGCTGCCCCAGGACACGCCGATTTTCTTACCCTCTGCCAGCGCAGCGGTTGAAAATCCGACTACCGCAATGACTGCGGCCAAAACCGTCTTATTCATGTTTTCCTCCCATGGATGGGCTTTTCGCCCTTTTTCGGCTGATGTGCCGAAGTGCAGCAAAATTGACTCTAATAAATTCGGTTGTCAAATTAAAAAAGCTAGGCCACAGTCAGATACCAAGGTAAATGCAGCAAATTGCCGGTGCTTAAGCCGAAATTGTGGTGAGGCGCCCAAAGATAATGCTACATTTTGTTCAGGAGGCGAAGGAATGAAGGCCCAATCTGCCGATCAGCAACGGATGGGCAGCGAATCAGCGGGCTGCGGCCCGCTCATTCCATCGTTGTCAGAGGGATCGCGCCCTTTGCGCCAGCAAATTTTTGAACGCGTCCGTGCAGCCGGCTTGATGCCGCGCGTACAGGTCGCCCGCGAACTTTCCGTAAGCCCTGCCACAGTCACAACACTGACATCTGAATTGATCGAACTTGGCCTGTTAGAGGAGGTGGCAGCCCCGCGCGATATTGATACTGCGGGTTCAGTGCGTGGACGTCCGGCCGTGGCGCTTGGCGTGCGCGCCAAGGCGCATTACGTGGCCGGGGTGAAACTGTCAGACCGCGAACATACCGCCGTTGTGGCGGATTTCGCCGGCAACCTTGTCGCTGACATTGCCATGCCCCGCCAACCCGGCGCGATGGCGCTGGCCGATCTTTTGAACGCAACCGAAGATCTTGTCATCAAAGTCTGCGCCCGTGCAGGTATCAAAGTGTCTCAGCTTTCGGCGCTGGGCCTTGGCGCGCCCGGTTTTATCGACGCGGCACGCGGGCTGGTGCATTGGTCGCCGGTTCTGACCGATCGGCATTGCGACCTGGCGCAAGCCGCCTCCAATCAGCTGCATTTGCCAGTGCATATCGACAATGACGCGAATCTGGTGACGCTTGCCGAATTGTGGTTCGGTGCAGGGCGCAAACTGTCGGATTTTGCGGTTGTGACAATTGAACATGGGGTTGGCATGGGGTTCGTTCTTAACCATCGCATCTATCGCGGCGCGCAAGGCCTGGGGATGGAGCTTGGTCATACGAAAGTTCAGCTTGATGGCGCGCTTTGCCGCTGTGGCCAGCGCGGCTGTCTTGAAGCTTACGTCGCCGATTATGCACTGGCCCGGGAAGCAACGACCGCCCTGAATTGGGGCGCGCGTGATGCGCAATCGGTAAATATGCTGCTGGAAAGCCTCTATGATCACGCCAAGGCTGGAAACACCGCCGCGCGGTCGATCTTTCACCGTGCCGGGCGTTATCTGGCGCTGGGGCTTGCCAATGTGATCAACCTTTTTGATCCGGAACTGATCATCCTATCGGGCGAGCGGATGCGTTATGATTATCTATACGCTGGCGAGACTCTGGCAGAGATCAAGGCACTGGCGCTGAATTCCGGCCGCCCGGTGCCTAAGATAGAGATCCACGCATGGGGGGATCTGCTATGGGCGCATGGGGCCGCAGCGCTTGCCCTTTCAGAGGTTACAGATGGGCTTTTAGGCCATGTTAGAGACTTGGCAGCACAATGAGGGCCGTGTTTCTAACCTTACTGCCCTTGGCTTTTCCGGCACAGGCCGACCCGTTGTTTATCGACCGTTCTGGCGCTCTGCCCGTGGCGCACGAATACACCGGCGGCTGGACACATTTTACGGGTGGCGGCGTTGCGATCTTTGATTGCAACGGTGACGCGCGCCCCGATCTTTATGCGGCAGGCGGCGAAAGCCCGGCGCATCTGTTCGTCAACACCACCAAAGCACCGGGCGACGCAGTCAGCTTTGCCCTTGGCGATGCGCCCGGATTGACCGAGACCACGGGCGCCTATCCGCTTGATATCGATGGCGACGGCGCGCTTGATCTGGCAGTTTTGCGCGTAGGCCCGGATGTATTGCTGCGCGGTCACGGCGATTGCACCTTCACCGATGCCTCCGCTGAGTGGGGCTTTGCCCCGCGCGATGCATGGACCACCGCCTTTACGGCGACTTGGGAGAGGGGTCAGACAAGACCCACGCTGGTCTTCGGCCACTACGTGGACCGCGCAAACCCCGAAGGCCCGTTCGGCGCTTGCGACACCTCGGATCTTTATCGTCCCAAGAACGTCGCATATGGCGCGCCAGAGATCATTGCGCCGGGCTTTTGCACGCTTTCGATGCTGATAAGCGATTGGC
>JBATTI010000297.1:0-6983 GCA_049670445.1 Albidovulum sp.
CTTCAACGCATTGACGCCGCTTCCATCCTCACCCAGTGGGCACGCGTTTGGCTCTGCCAATCGCTTTCGCCCACCCGCTCAAAAAACGGACAGCTTAGCTGTCCATTTTTAGAGCGCTGATAAACGCCTCTTGCGGGATCTCCACCTTCCCGAACTGGCGCATCTTCTTTTTGCCGGCCTTTTGCTTGTCCAGCAGCTTGCGTTTGCGGGAGGCGTCGCCGCCGTAGCATTTCGCGGTAACGTCCTTGCGCATGGCCGACAAAGTCTCACGCGCGATGACGCGGCCGCCGATGGCTGCCTGGATCGGGATCTTGAACATATGTCTGGGGATCAGGTCTTTGAGCTTTTCGACCATGGCGCGGCCCCGCGCCTCGGCCCGGTCGCGGTGGACCATCATCGACAGCGCATCGACGGGTTCCTCGTTGACGAGGATCGACATCTTGACCAGGAAATCCTCTCGGTAGCCGATGATATGATAGTCAAAGCTCGCATAGCCCTTGGTGACCGATTTCAAGCGGTCGTAGAAATCAAAGACCACTTCGGCCAGCGGCAGATCGTAAACCACCATGGCGCGTGACCCCGCATAGGTCAGGTCCATCTGGATGCCGCGGCGGTCCTGACAAAGCTTCAAGACATCGCCCAGATATTCGTCGGGCACCATGATCGTGGCCTTGATGCGCGGTTCCTCGATATGGCTTACATAGGTCAGATCGGGCATATCGGCGGGGTTGTGCAGATCGCGCACCTCGCCGTCGTTCATATGCAGATGGAAGACGACCGAGGGGGCGGTGGTGATCAGGTCAAGGTCATATTCCCGCTCCAGCCGGTCGCGGATGACCTCCAGGTGCAAAAGGCCAAGGAAACCGCAGCGAAAGCCAAAGCCAAGGGCGGCGCTGGTTTCCATCTCGGAACTGAAGGACGCGTCGTTGAGGGTCAACTTTTCGATGGAGTCGCGCAGATCCTCAAAATCATTGGCATCGACCGGGAAAAGGCCGCAAAAGACCACGGGCTGCGCGGGTTTGAAGCCGGGCAAAGCCGCGTCGCAGGGGCGGCGTTCATGGGTGATGGTATCGCCGACGCGGGTGTCGCGAAGCTGTTTGATGGATGCGGTAAAGACGCCGATTTCGCCGGGGCCCAGTTCGGGGATTGCCACCATCTTGGGGCGCAGGACCGCCAGGGTGTCGATGCCGTAGATGGCCCCGGTTTGCATCATCTTGATGCGGTCGCCCTTGCGGATCACGCCGTCCATGACGCGGATCATCACCACAACGCCCAGATAGCTGTCGTACCAGCTGTCGACCAGCATCGCTTTGAGCGGTGCCGCGGCGTCGCCCTTGGGGGCTGGCAGGCGGGTGACAATGGCCTCAAGCACGTCTGGGATGCCAAGGCCGGATTTGGCCGAGATCATGATCGAATCCGAGGCATCCAGCCCGATCACATCCTCGATCTGTGCCTTGACGGCTTCGGGCTCCGCCGCGGGCAGGTCGATCTTGTTCAGAACCGGCACAATCTCGTGGTTGGCATCCAGCGCCTGATAGACATTGGCGAGTGTCTGCGCCTCGACGCCTTGTGAGGCATCGACCACCAGAAGCGAGCCTTCGACGGCGCGCATGGAACGCGAAACCTCATAGCCGAAATCGACATGGCCCGGCGTGTCTATAAGGTTCAGGACATAGATCTGCCCATCGCGCGCTTTATAATCAATGCGCACGGTGTTGGCTTTGATGGTAATGCCGCGCTCGCGCTCGATATCCATACTGTCGAGCAGCTGGGCCTTCATGTCGCGGTCGGCAACAGTGCCGGTCGACTGGATCAGCCGGTCGGCAAGGGTGGATTTACCGTGGTCGATATGGGCCACGATGGAGAAATTGCGGATATGTGAAAGCTTGGTCATGATGGCCGGGATATGCGCGGGATTTCGGACTTGGTCAATGGGGCAGATGGGGGTCGGGGCTGCAGAAGGGGGCTCATTCCCGCATAACGATGATCCAAGGTGTGATGTGTTGTGTAATGAGCACCCCTACCCTTGCGCATTGCGCGGTGGAAAGGCCGGTGCCCTTTTGGCCCATCCACTACGGCATCGGTTGGATTTAAGCGCAGACTTTCAAAGACGGGTCCGCATCGGCGCAACCTTAGGTCTTTGACGAGACCATCTCACGCCGGCGCATCGCCGGTATGATGCCGACTTGCGAATGCTTTGAAGTCGTCAATCACCCTTTGCGAAGGCACCCGCCCCGTGAACCCTTCCAGATACCCAGGCAGGCGGCCCAAACGGACTTCCATCGTTTCTTGCACCTCAAGCGCGTGATATCCGAGCTGCATGAAATAGATCATACGTGCGCGCCAATCAGCCTCTGCCGGGGCACAACCATACCGCATGAACATCGCCTCCAATGCCTGTAATCGGGTTTGATCGGCAGCATCAATGCGCAAGCGCACCTTCGCGTCTTGCCGCGCCCAGGCACGGACCGCGAAGTCGAGACCACGGTCAAACAATGCGGGGTCGATGAAGCAGCGAAAGAAGTTGCACGCGGCCGCATTAAGACATTCAGCTTCAAGCGTAGATTGCCGGACAATCGACCTTGTGTTCCGCTCTTCCCATTGATCCAAAAGCGCGGCCAGAAGTTCATCGCGGTTCTTGAAATACCAATAGAAACTGGACCGCGACACATCCAACTGCGCCGCAAGTGCCAGCACTTTGACCGTATCAACCCCGTCACGGATCAATGCCGCCTGAGCCGCATCAAGCCAATCATCACGCGTCGCCTTGATATGTCCGTCCATCACCTAACTTTCCGGCGGCGCGCCGCCTGCCTTTGTGCGTTTGGCGATATAGGCCTGTAGCTCTGCAAGCTTGTCCGCATCTATGTCCGGCCCCTTGCCGTCTGCCAATATTCGTTCCCAGACACCTGTCGCCCTTTCGTTTGCACTTTGGGCGCCGCGTTCGGTCCAAGTGCCGAAATTCGCGTAGTCATGCACGATCGGTTCGTAAAATTCGGTGTTGTACCGCGCCATCGTCTGGGTTGTGGCAAAGAAGTGCCCGCTTGGTGCAACCTCTTTGATCGCGTCAAACCCGATCGCGTCTCTATCCGCTTTTGCGCCGCGGCAAAGCTCTGCGATCATGTTCAGAACCTCAGCATCCGTGATCAGCTTTTCATATGAAACGCTTAATCCACCTTCAAGCCAACCCGCCGAGTGGATGATCACGGTGGCGCCTGCCATGAGGCAGCCCCAAAGCCCCATCTGGTTCTCATTGGCGGCCTGCACATCGTTCATATTCGACGCGGACCCCGCAGCAGAACGCCAGGGCAGACCGGTAAACCGCGCCATTTGTCCCGCCGCCAGAGAGGCCTGAAAATGCGCAGGTGTGCCAAAGGCGGGGGACCCGGACCTCATATCCACGTTGCTGGTGAAGGTGCCATAACAAACAGGCGCACCGGGCCTGACCAATTGGGTCAAGGTCAATGCGGCCAAGACCTCCAGATGGCTCAGGGTAATCGCCCCCGCCACCGTGATCGGGGCCATGGCCCCCATAAGCGTGAAAGGTGTGATGATCGACAACTGCCCGTGCCTGGCGAAGTCGATCAACCCTTGCGCCATCGGGATATCCAGGGTGCGCGGGCTGTTGGTATTGATGATTGTATAGCTATGGGGGGTGGCCTCAAATTCTTCCGCAGACTTTCCGCGAAAACCCGACAGCATCTCAAAGCATTCCATCACCTGCGGTGTGCCGCGTGAAAAGATGAAGGGGAATTTATCGGAATGGGTAAGCTGCGTTTCTGTCGTGAAGTAATGGCGCAAATGGGTCGGCACCTCTTGGGGTACAATCAAAGGCGCCACCATCTGAAACACATCAAAAGGTTGCGTCAGGCGCACCAGTTCATTGAAGTCCCGCGCAGATCCGGGACGCCGCCCGCGCTTAAGATCCGTCGCGTGGGGGGCGCCCGCGCCGGGCTGAAAGGTAAGCGCGCCAAGTTCCAGAACAATATCGCGGTGGGCAGCCCCGGCGCGGCATTCTATCGACTTCGGCGCGGCGGCCAGGGCAGCTTCCACCATGTCGCGCCCGATATAGGCCATTTCACCTTCAACGCGGGCACCGCCTTTGGCGAATATTGCGCGGGCCTCGGGGAGAAGGACTTTCATCCCCAGCTCTTCCAAAGTTCGCAATGCCGTTTCGTGCATCGATGCGATCTCATCGGCAGAGAATATCTCCATCGGTGGGAACGGGTTGCGCAATTGGCGATAGTTCACGTTACGAACGACGGGGGCTTTGTCGCGGCCGCGGCGGGCCATCAGGACCTCATCGCTTTGCCAAGGGGATCATAAGGCGAGGGCGCGATGACCTTTGCCGCCCGTTCGACCCCTACGATGTGAACCGACAGGTCGGTCCCCTCGGCCGCCAATTCCGCGTCCACCAATGCCATGGCATAAGACTTGCCCATCGTGTGGCCATAACCGCCCGAGGTTACAAACCCGACCATTTTGCCGCCGGTCCAGACGGGTTCATACCCGCTTGCATCTGCGCCGTCGGCGGCAACTTCCAACGTAACCAACCGCTTTGCCGGGCCATTGCCATCGCGCTCGGCCAGCGCGGCATCACGGCCCACAAAACCGTCCCTGGACCAATCGATCCAGCGATCCATGCCGGTCTCGGCGGCGGTGTAGCCTTGGGTAAATTCGGCATTCCAGATTCCGAAGCTTTTTTCCAGCCTCAACGACAAAAGCGCGTTAAAGCCAACCTCTTTGATCCCCAGATCGGCACCCGCCGCCAGCAACTGTTTGCGCAAGCCGATATGTTCGGCCGCACGGCAATGGATCTCATATCCAAGCTCACCCGTCACCGACAAGCGGCCCACTTTGGCGCGCAACAAACCCACATCCATTGTCCCGCAGCCCATGAACGGCAGGTTTACAGGGCCATCCGTCACGCGTTCGAGAACCTTGGTGCTGTTCGGCCCGGACAAGGAGAACCCGACCATCGCATCCGACACATCACGGACCTCGACCATATCCATCATATGATCTGCGAACCAGCGCTTGTGCCAATCGCGCAGGTAGTATGACCCCATGATCCACCACGTCCCGTCGCCCCAGTTGAAGACGGTCAGATCGCCTTTCAGCTTGCCCTCACCCGACAACATCGGTGCAAGACGGGCACGCCCGGCGGCAGGCAATTTGGACGCCATGACATGGTTAAGCCAAGCTTCGGCCCCAGCGCCCGTCACCTCAAAACGCGAAAAGCCCGAAATGTCCAAAAGGCCCACATTTTGCCGCACCGCACGGCATTCTTCGGCCACGATGCCGAACGCATTCGAGCGTTTCAGCGATGGCTTTTCGACAAAGCCCCTTGGCGCGAAATAAAGCGGTACTTCAAGGCCGTAACTCGCGCCCCAACGGCACCCTGCTGCGGTCATATCGCTATAGGCTGGTGCCATCTTCAATGGCCGCCCGGCGGGGAGTTGCTCATTCGGATAGGTCATGATGAAGCGGCGCGAATAGAACTGGCCGGTTGTTTCCCTGATGAACCGCTTGTTTTGCGCAAAATCGCCGTAGCGCGACACATCCATGCCGAAAACATCGGCATCCGGCTCTCCGTGGATCATCCATTCGGCCAGCGATTTACCAACGCCGCCGCCTTGCAGGAATCCCGCCATGACCCCACAAGCACACCAATAGCCGCGCTTGCCCTGCACGGGGCCAACCAGCGGGTTACCGTCAGGCGAGAAGGTGAAGGCGCCGTTGACCCAAGTTTTCACGCCGACATCTTGCAAGGCGGGGTAGCGTTCAAAGCCCAGGATCAGCTCTTTCTCGATCCGATCCGTATCTTCCTGCTGCAACTCGAACCCGTATTCCCAAGGCGCTCCGTCAACCATCCAATGCTGGTGATCGACCTCATAAATACCAAGCAAGATCCCCTTCTGGTCTTGCCGCATATAAGTGAACCCTTCGAGGTCCACCGTCATCGGCACCTCAAAATCCAGCTTTTCAAGCGCGGGGATCGTGTCGGAAATCAGGTAGTGGTGGTTCAGAGGCGATACAGGCAATTCGACGCCGGCCATGCGCCCGACCTGCTTGGCCCATAAGCCAGCGGCGTTCACAACATGCTCGGTCTGAATGGTGCCTTTTTCGGTCACGACCTCCCAGCCAGCGGCGGTTTGGTTCAGCGCCAGCACGCGGTTATTCTCGACAATCTCGGCGCCGTGTTTCTTGGCGGCCCCCGCATAGGCATGGACGGTGCCCGTGGTGTCGACATAGCCTTCGCGGTCCGCCCACATGCCCCCAAGGATGCCTTCGGTCGACATGATCGGGCAAAGCTCACCCGCCTCCTGGGGCGTAATCAAGCGACAGTCATCAATGCCGATGGACTGGAACGTGCGGTAGGCCGATTGCAGCCATTCCCAACGATCCGGCGTGCCAGCAAGGGTCATGCCGCCGGTCATGTGCAGACCGATGGATTGGCCGGATTCCTTTTCAATCTCGGGCAGAAGGTCAATTGTGTAAGCCTGCAAAGCGGCAATGTTGGGGTCTGCGTTCAAGGCATGGATGCCGCCGGCAGCGTGCCAGCTTGACCCCGCCGTAAGGATCTTGCGCTCGATCAAAAGCACGTCTTTCCAGCCGAATTTCGCCAGATGGTAGAGGACAGAGGTCCCAACGACACCGCCACCTATGACGACAGCACGATAATGCGATTTCATGGAATCACCCCCTCTGGACAGTTATGTACAGAGACTGCATCACCCTGGACACCACTGTCCAGTACTTTCAAATCACGCCGCCGATCGAAGAAGAAATTGGCGCACCGCCCAAGCTCAGCGACCATTGGCTGGCGTTCATGCGGACAAGATCATTGCCGCGCAAGTTGCGGTCGACGGCCATGGTGAAAAGGCCAAGGTCGCGATGGTTTTCGGCCAATTCAAGCCGCAGGCGGATTGCCCGCACAGGTTTGGGCCTACCCCGGGGGCTTTTGACCGACGACGCGGCCT
>JBATTI010000298.1:0-6760 GCA_049670445.1 Albidovulum sp.
CGCTGAGATCATCGCCAACGCCGCTACCCAGCCCGCCACCCTGACGCTGACCACTTTCGGCGTACCCGAAACCCCCGAACCCGCAGGCGGCAATGGCTACAAGATCACCCGAAACTGGTACACGATAGAGGGCGCGCCCGTGGCCCTTGACGCCATCCCCCAAGGCAGTCGTCTGGTGGCGGTGATAGAGGTTTTGCCGCTGGGCGACGGCGAGGCACGGCTGATGGTCAACGATCCGCTGCCCGCGGGGTTTGAGATTGATAACCCCAATCTGATCCGCGCGGGCGACATCGCAGCACTTGACTGGCTAACCACGAATGAAGACACAAGAAACGTCGAGTTCCGCCAAGAACGCTTTCTGGCCGCCGTTGACTGGTCTTCGCGCGATGCTTTCCGGCTGGCCTATATCGTGCGCGCGATTTCGCCCGGCAGCTATCATCTGCCAGCCGCCTCGGTTGAAGATATGTACCGCCCCGATTTCCGTGCGCGCAGCGATGCAGGCACGGTCACGATTACCGAGTAAGCCATGCGCCGCACTCTTGGCATCTGGGCGGTGGCGGGGCTTTTCGCCCTGACTGCGGCCCATGATGCCTTTGACACATGGGTGGCACATACCGATCTGCCGCCGCTGGTGGTTGATACCTCGGTCGAGGTTTTGGCGCGCGACGGCAGCTTGCTGCGCGCCTTTACGGTGGCCGGTGGCCGCTGGCGGCTTGATCCCGGCGCGGTCGATCCGCTGTTTGCCGAAATGCTGGTGGCTTATGAAGACAAGCGGTTTTACCAACATGCAGGCGTTGATCTATTGGCAATGATACGTGCCGCAGCCCAAGCCGCATTGAACGGCCAAGTTGTCTCAGGCGGCTCCACCCTGACCATGCAGGTGGCGCGGTTGTTGGAAGACAGCGGCACCGGGCGCTGGGCGGGCAAGCTTAGGCAAATCCGGCTGGCACTGGCGCTGGAAAGGCGTCTGACCAAGGCGCAGATCCTTGATCTTTACCTGCGCATCGCCCCTTACGGCGGCAATCTTGAAGGCTTGCGCGCGGCATCGCTAGCCTATCTTGGCAAGGAACCGCGCCGACTAACGGCGGCAGAGGCTGCCCTTCTGGTCGCCTTGCCGCAATCACCCGAGACCCGCCGCCCCGACCGCCACCCCAAAGCCGCATCCACCGCGCGTGCAAGGGTGCTGGCGCGGATGGTGAAGGCGGGTTTGCTGTCGCCAGACGGTGTCGCCGCCGCCCAGAGCGAACCAGTCCCCCAGCGCCGCGCCGCCTTTGCACAACTCGCCCCGCTTCTGGCCGCGCGGCTTTCGACTGAGGCGCCCCTATCGCGCCGCCATCTTACCACCATCGACGCCCACCTTCAGGCAGCACTTGAACGTCTGGCGGCCCAAGCCGCGCGGCGCGGCGGGGCACAGCTTTCGGTGGCCATCGTTGTGGCCGACCATCAAAGCGGCGAAATCCTTGCCACGGTCGGCACGGCCGATTGGGCCGACGACAAGCGCGCGGGCTTTATCGACATGACCCGGGCGTTACGCTCGCCGGGTTCAACGCTCAAACCTTTCATCTATGGGCTGGCTTTCGATGAAGGTCTGGCCCATCCCGAAACCCTGATCGACGACAAGCCCACCGCTTTTGGCACCTATGTGCCGCAAAATTTTGACAATCATTTTCGCGGCACGATCAGTATCCGCGACGCTTTGCAGCAATCGCTTAATATTCCGGTGGTCAGCCTGACCGAAGCCCTTGGCCCCGCCAAACTTCTGGCCGCATTGCGCCGCGCGGGCGCGCAGGCAAAAGTGCCGGGCGGGCAGGCGGGTCTTGCCGTGGCTTTGGGCGGCCTTGGCATTTCGCTGGAAGCTCTGGTGGGTGCCTATGCATCGCTTGCCCGGCTTGGTCAGCCGATCCGCCTGTCTGTTCATCCTGGCGCCGCTACCCCGCTACCGCAACGCCTTTTTGGCCCCGAGGCGGCCTGGATGGTGGGCGATATTCTGGCCGGCTTGCCGCCGCCACCCGGTGCCGCCCCCGGCCGTCTTGCCTATAAAACCGGCACCAGCTACGGCCACCGCGACGCGCTCGCCATCGGGTTTGACGGACGCTATGTGGCCGGGGTGTGGATGGGGCGCGCCGATGGCTCGCCGGTGCCCGGCGCTTTTGGCGGCGACTTGGCTGCACCGGTGCTTTTTGAGGTGTTCGGACGGCTGAAACCCGCCTTCACCCCTCTATCCGCCCCGCCGCCCGCCACTTTGATCTTGCCCAACGCCCGCCTGCCGCAGCCCTTGCAACGCTTCCGCTCTCGCAACGCGGTCTTTGCGCCAAGCCCCGGCGCGCCCGAGGTGGCCTTCCCCCCCGATGGGGCCGCAGTTGAACTGTCCGGCGGCAGGCTTACCGTTCGGGTCCGCAACGGAGAGCCGCCGTATATATGGATGGCCAATGGCAAACCGCTGGCCATTGGTGAACGCGGCCAAGAAACCTCCCTGACCTTGGGCAGTGCGGGGTTTTACCGCCTGTCGGTGATTGACGCCAAGGGCCAGACCGCCGCCGTCAATGTAACTTTGCAATAGGATGTGTCGGGTCGTACAGGCCGGGCGCCGCGCAGTCTTGCTCAGACCCGCGCGACCGCAACGCGGCCCTTGTCGGTAAGCCGCCAAACCATGCGGCCTTCAATCACCACTGCCGACAAGGCTTTGCTATAACCGGCACCCGTATCGATATTCAAACGGTTGCCATAATCGGTCACTTCGTCAACCGGCGTATGTCCATGCACGATCAAGACCCCATGATCGCGGGCATCTTCCAAGAAACCCTTGCGGATCCACAAAAGATCATCATCGCGTTGATCGTGAAGATCAACACCGGGGCGAATTCCGGCATGAACGAAAAGACATTCCCCCCGCAGAAAACTGCTGGGCAAGCCATCAATATAGGCAATATGCGCCTCGGGCACGGCGGCACGGGCCTCGTCGCACAGATCGAAAAGCATCCGCTCACCCGCCCCAATAACCCCGTAAGAGGCCAGCGTCTGATCGCCGCCCAAACGTGGGTTGGTCCAATGCAGATCAGCGCGAAGGCCCGCATCATGATGATCGGGGTCACCCAAAAACCCTGTGAACATCCGGTCGTGATTGCCTTTCAAGACCACCCAAGGCTTCTCCGCCCGCTGCCCGGCCAAAAGATAGTCAACAACCCCCCGGCTGTCGGGGCCGCGATCGACCAGATCGCCGACATGGACCACCATCGCTTGCGGATCGTCGCAAGCGGCGCGATCCGCCGCGATCAGTGCATGGGCCGCATGGAGTTTTTCAAGTTGGCCGTGAATATCGCCGATTGCATAAGTCCGCATAAAACCGCCCTTTTTTACCGCGCTAAGCTTATCGCGGCGGGGCCGCGGAATGCAATCCGGCATCAGCCTGCCATGGCTTCGGGGTCTTCAAGGAAGGCATAGGAATGGGTATTCACATCACCGCTCCAGCGCCAAAGCGCCAGCAACCCATGGGGTCCGGCACGGAAAGCATGGGGCATCAGGCTTGGGTGGTAGATATATTCCCCCACGCCGCGCTGCCTGCAGTCGTCGCCTGCGGTCCACAGGGCCTGACCGGCGATAATCACATAGGTTTCATCCGCATCATGGTTGTGCAGGGCGTAATAGCTGTCGGGTTTTTGATAAAACAGCCCAAGCCGGATGTCGGGGGCGACAATCGGACCGGTGGGTGAGACCAGCACCGCAACATTCGATATGTCTGCCGCATCATTTTCAAGGTCTTCGGCAAGGTTGTTGCCGGACCATTCGAGCAGATGCTGGGCCGCCAGAATCGCCGGGCAGGCGGGATGCGGAGAATTTGCCAGAAGGGCGCGGATGGTGGCGTCGGAACGGCAGGGTGGCTGCGCTTGGAACCGGCTTGTCGAAGGCGCCATCAAGGTTTCGGCGCTTTGGGTTGCCGCCGCCCGGCCTTCGGCGTGATAGACATCGGCAATTGCCGAAAGAAGTTGCTGTTGAAGTGCCCGTGTCATGTCCAGAACCTGTCCGTAAGGAAAGGTTCAGCCATAACAAACGTCCCCCCTGCCGCATCGCCGAAAGCGACGTGGCAGGGGTCGTTCTTGGAAAGGTTCAGCCAACCTGGAAGGTCAGCGGGCGGACCTGCTGGAATTTACCACTGGCGACCAGTTTTTCAAGAACATGGGCGGGGAGCGCCTCGTCAAGGTAAAGCACCGCGATGGCGTCTGCGCCTACACTGCTTCGGCCCAGGGTGAAATTGGCGATATTGACGCCGTTTTCGCCCAAAGTATTGCCCAAGGTGCCAATAATGCCCGGTATGTCCTCATTGGTGGTATAAAGCATATGCGCGCCGATTTCGGCGTCGATATTGATGCCCTTGATCTGGATAAAGCGCGGCTTGCCATCGCTGAAAACCGTCCCGGCGATAGAGCGTTCGCGCCGGTCGGTCACAACGGTCAGTTTCATGTAGCCGTCAAACACACCGGCTTTTTCCTGGTGGGTGGTGGCAATCTTGATGCCACGTTCGCGGGCGATGACCGGGGCAGAGACCATGTTCACATCCGGGTTGGTCGCCTTCATGATCCCCGCGATGGCCCCGCAGTTCAGGGCTTCAAGGTTCATATGGCTGACATTGCCGTCATAAAGCACATTGATTGCCTTGATCGGCTCATCCGTCATCTGGCCGGAAAAGGCGCCAAGATGTTCGGCCAGTTTCAGCCAGGGGCCCATGACGGCGGCTTCCTCGGCGGTGACCGAAGGCATGTTGAGCGCGTTTTGCACCGCCCCCGTCAACAGGTAATCGGCCATCTGTTCGGCCACCTGAAGCGCCACATTTTCTTGTGCCTCGGTGGTGGCGGCCCCCAGATGCGGGGTCACGACCACATTGGGCAGATGGAACAGCGGGCTGTCGGTGGCGGGTTCGACCTCAAACACGTCAAAGGCCGCGCCCGCCACCTGGCCCGATTTCAGGGCCGCGGCCAACGCCACCTCATCCACCAGCCCGCCGCGCGCGCAATTGATGATCCGCACACCCTTTTTCGTCTTGGCGATCGCTTCGGCTGACAAGACATTGCGGGTCTTGTCGGTCAGCGGCACATGCAATGTGATGAAGTCGGCCCGCGCCAGCAACTCATCCAGCTCCACCTTTGTCACACCCATCGCCTTGGCGCGTTCTTCGGACAAGAACGGGTCATATGCGACGACTTTCATATGCAAACCCAAGGCCCGGTCGCACACGATGCCCCCAATATTGCCCGCCCCTATGACGCCAAGGGTCTTGTTGAACAACTCAACCCCCATGAAGCGGTTCTTTTCCCATTTGCCGTCATGGGTAGACGCGCTTGCCTCGGGCAATTGCCGCGCCACTGCGAACATCATTGCAATCGCATGTTCGGCCGTGGTGACAGAATTGCCAAACGGCGTATTCATCACGATCACACCGCGTTTTGAAGCGGCGGGGATATCGACATTATCAACCCCGATCCCGGCGCGGCCGATGACCTTAAGGTTGGGCGCCGCGCCCAGAAGTTTTTCGGTAACCTTGGTGGCAGAGCGGATGGCAAGACCGTCATACTGGCCGATGACCTCCAGCAGCTTGTCCTTGTCCTTACCCAGATCGGGCAGATAATCGACATCAACCCCCCGGTCGCGAAAGATCTGGACGGCGGTTTCGGAAAGTTTGTCGGATACGAGAACTTTGGGTGCCATGATCAGGCTCCTTGAATATTGAATAAGTCGGAAAGGCGGCGTGGCTTTTACGCCGCCGCCAGCAAGGCTTGAAACTCAACCGCGAAGGCCCATTCGATCCAGGGCATCAACGCTTGCACGTCTGCGGTTTCAACCGTTGATCCACACCAGATCCGCAGGCCCGGCGGTGCATCACGGTAAGCGCCGGCATCCAGTGCTACACCTTCGTTTTCCAGCCGCTTGGCCACTGCCTTGGCGAATGTCGCCCCGTCAGCAATGCGCGGATCGGTGAATTTCAGGCAAACACTGGTGGTCGATGCCGTTGCCGGGTCAACCGCCAGATCCGCGATCCAATCCTTGTCCGCGATAAAATCACGTATCGCACCGGCATTGGCACTGGCGCGCGCGATCATTGCGGGCAAGCCGCCAAGCGATTGCGCCCATTTCAGCGCCACAAGATAATCTTCAACCGCCAGCATCGATGGTGTGTTGATCGTCTCGCCCTTGAAGATCCCCTCAATCAGCTTGCCGCCCTTGGTCAGGCGAAAGATCTTCGGCAAGGGCCATGGCGGCGTGTAGCTTTCCAACCGTTCCACCGCGCGCGGGCTTAGGATCAGCACGCCATGCGCGCCCTCGCCACCCAGTACTTTTTGCCAGGAAAACGTCACCACATCGAGCTTTTCGAAAGGCAGATCCATCGCGAAAGCGGCACTGGTGGCATCGCAGATCGTCAGGCCTTTGCGGCCTGCCGGGATCGCATCGCCATTCGGCAACCGCACACCCGAGGTCGTGCCGTTCCAGGTGAACACCACATCACGGTCAAAATCGACCTCGGCGAAATTCACGATCTCACCATAAGGGGCTTTGCGAATGGTCGCATCCAGCTTCAGCTGTTTGACCACATCCGTGACCCAGCCTTCGCCGAAACTTTCCCAAGCCAGCATTTCAACCGGACGTGCCCCCAGCATCGACCAAAGCGCCATTTCGACAGCACCCGTGTCCGAGCCGGGCACAATGCCGATGCGGTAGCCCTCAGGCACAGCCAGCACCTCGCGTGTCAGTGCAATCGCCTCGGCTAGTT
>JBATTI010000299.1:0-4982 GCA_049670445.1 Albidovulum sp.
GCCACGCCATATCGTCGAAGACGGCGTGCTGAAGGGCTGGACGCTTGATCTGACCACCGCCCGCCGCCTTGGCCTGGCCTCTACGGCATCGGCTGTGCGCGGCACCTCGGGGCCGCCCTCGCCCAGCAACGCCAATATCGCCCTGACCCAAGGCAGCCAGACCCGCGATCAGCTTATTGCAGATATGGGGACCGGGCTTTTGGTCACCTCATTCCTTGGCGCGTCGATCAATTCGACCACCGGCGATTATTCGCGCGGCGCATCGGGGTTTTGGGTCGAAAACGGGCAGATCGCCTATGCGGTCAATGAATGCACCATCGCCGGCAATCTGCGCGATATGGCGCGGGCGATAATCCCCGCCAATGATGCGCGCCTTCACCTTTCTTATGTCGTCCCCAGCCTTTTGGTTGAAGGGCTGACCCTTGCCGGTCAATAAACCTAAGACATGACAGCGCATGATGATCTGGCCCTGCTGACCGATGCCGCCCGTGCTGCGGGCGACATTGCCATGCGCTATTGGAACAAGTCGCCCGAGACATGGGAAAAGGATGCAGGCGCAGGCCCGGTGACCGAGGCCGATCTGGCCGTCAATGCCATGCTCGCCGCCGATCTGCGCGCCGCACGCCCCGATTATGGCTGGCTGTCGGAAGAAACCCCCGACAATACCGCGCGGCTGCACAGCGAACGCGTCTTTATCATCGATCCGATCGACGGCACCCGCGCCTTCATTGACGGGGCCCCCGATTTTGCCCATTCGCTGGCGGTGGCAGAGCATGGAAAGATCACCGCCGCCGTTGTCTTTTTACCGGTGAAAAACAGTCTCTATTCCGCCTCGAATGATACAATTTCAACGCTGAACGGTGCCCGGATCTCATGTACGGCGCAACAGATTGCGCAAGATGCCACGCTTTTGACCGCGCGGCCCAACATGGCGCCGGACCATTGGCGGGGCGGCACCCCGCCACCCGTGCGCCGGGTGTTTCGTTCATCGCTTGCATGGCGGCTTTCCCTGGTGGCCGAAGGTGCGTTTGACGCGATGCTGACGCTTCGGCCCACATGGGAATGGGACGTGGCTGCAGGGGTTTTGATCGTTCAGCAGGCCGGTGGTAAAATCAGCGATCGGCGCGGCGATCCCATCACCTTCAACTCCCCGACCGCCCTGACCGACGGCATCATCGCCGCCCCCGGCCCGCTGTTGCGCGATCTGCAATCGCGGTTGCACCATTAACGGATGCCCCTCCGGGCCATTTGCACATCAAAGCCCTGAAGGTTGCCTCTGAAGGCCAGATCAGCAATATTTTCACGCCCTACTTGTAACCCCCTGATCCCGCACCGACTTGTCACAGCACGTGCGGGCCATTCGCCTGCTTTGGGGATTTTCGTGGATTATATTTACATTCTGCTTGGCCTGGCCGGCCTGATTTTCGGTGGCGAAGCCCTGGTCCGCGGCAGTGTCAACCTGACGCGCCGAATGGGGATCTCTCCATTGATCATCGGATTGACGGTCGTTGGGTTTGGAACCTCCACCCCCGAACTTCTGGTATCTGTGCAAGCCGCTTTGCGGGGCGTGCCTGATATCGCGATTGGGAACATCGTTGGATCGAACATCGCCAATATCTTGCTGATCGTCGGTCTGACGGCCCTCGTGTGGCCGATCCGGGTGGCAGGGGCATCATATGGGCGCGACGCTGCTGTGATGATCGCAGCGGCGCTTTTGTTGCTGCCGCTTTTTGCATTGGGTTCAATCAACCGTCTGGCGGGCCTGTTGCTGATGGCGGGCCTGGCGATCTATCTGGTTCAGACGCTCAAGAACCCAGGGGAAATGGCCACCGATGACGACAGCCCAGTGGCGGTAACACCGGTTTGGATTTCGGTGCTTTGGGTCGCCGCTGGCCTTGCAGCCGTTATGTTTGGCGCACAGTTTCTGGTGGATGGGGCAACCTCGGTTGCGCGAATTCTTGGTGTGTCCGAGGCATTCATAGGCCTGACGATCGTCGCCGTTGGCACCTCCCTGCCAGAGCTTGCAACCTCGCTTGTCGCGGCGTTTCGGCGGCAGTCGGAAATCGCGATTGGCAATATCCTCGGCTCCAATGTTTTCAACGTCCTCGGCGTTTTGGGCGTCACCGCCTTTATTGCCCCAATCCCGGTTGCCCCGCGTTTCCTGACCTTCGATTTGCCGATCATGATTTTGGCGTCGTTTGTTCTGGCAGGCCTGCTGCACCTGCGCCCGCAGATCGGCAGAGGCATCGGTGCCCTGATGTTGCTTGGCTATATGGTTTATGTTTTTTTGGCGCAGTGATGGCCGGGCACGCGCCTCGGATCGGCATCTTTCCCGCGTCGCGCCGCCCCGCAATAAGCCGATAAGACGGGTGTGAAAACCTTTCCAAAAACTTAACAAAATAATGAAATTGTATATATATCAATGCGTTGTGAAATTTTTCACTGTGAAAACACGCTGAAAGCACCCGCCGGCCCCGGCTTCGCTTGAGACGGCGGCCCGGCTCGCATAGATTGCCCCCGAACCCGACCCAAGCGGAGCCATCCAATGACCCAACGCCTGCATCTCGTTTTCGGCGGCGAACTCGTCGATCCGACAAAGACCGCCTTCAAGGACGTCGCCAATATTCATGTCGTGGGAATTTATCCCGATTACGAATCCGCGCGCGCCTCGTGGAAAGCCGAGGCCCAGCGCACCGTTGACGACGCCCATATGCGCTACTTCATCGCCCATATCCACCGCCTGCGCGATGAAGAAGCCCCCGCCAACCCGGCCGGCGAACTTGGGCTTTAGCGCTGTTTGATGGGTCAGTCCCTTGCCCTTCGCAGCTACCTTTTCCTGGCCAGCCGCAAGGCACCAGGCAAACCCCCCGTTCGCCCGCCGCGCCCCGAGGGGCCGCTCTTGTGGATCCATGCCAGCCAAGACAGCCATGCAACCGGCATCAAGGAATTGATCCAGCTGTTTGGCGGCGAAAGACCGAATTTGGAAATTCTGGTGACGCATGAAGATGGCCAGCGCCTTGATGCCGATACCCAGGATGCATTCACCGACCGCCTTCCCGAGGACAATCTGCCTGATGTGCGGGGGTTTCTTGACCACTGGCACCCGACATTCGGTTTGTTCATCGGTACGTCGCTACCACCCGCGCTGATCACCCAATCGCATCAGCGCGGCATTCCGCTCGCCCTTGCGGATGTCGCACTTAGGCCGGGGCACTTCCGGGGTTGGAATCGGGCGATAACCAAGTCACTCTTGCGGTGCTTCAAGCGGATATTGGCGCAAGACAGCGAAAGCGCATCGGCGCTGCGATCGCTTGGTGGGCGGGCAATCTCAGTTGAACTGGGCGGGCGGCTGGAAGAAGCCGCCGAACCACTTCCTTGCGTGAATGCGGATCGCGACGCTTTGGCCGACACGCTGCGGGCCCGCCCGGTCTGGCTGGCCTCTGCTTGCACGGAGGCCGAGGAAGAGGCCGTGATTGACGCCCATATCCGCGCCATGCATCACGCCCATCGCCTGCTGCTGATCATCATGGCCGCCGATTCCGCCCGCATTCCCATGCTGGCCCAGAGGTTGGCCGATGCCGGGCTGGTCGTGGCTGATCGTGCAAAAGATCAAGACCCTCTTCCAGATGTTCAGGTATTGATTGCCGACGGCATCGAGGAACACGGCCTCTGGTACCGTCTGGCACCGGTTTGTTTCATGGCGGGCACATTGCATGCCGGCGATGGCGGCCGCTCTCCGCTGGAAGCGGCGGCACTTGGGTCCGCGATCTTGCACGGGCCACATACCGGACGCCACGCCGCGACCTATAACCGCCTGACCGAGGCCCGTGCCGCGCGTGCCGTCACCTCGGCAGAAACTTTGGCCGATGCCGTGATTGATCTTATCGCCCCCGATAAGGCCGCGGTCTTGGCCCATAACGCCTGGTCCACGACCTCTGGCGGAACCGAGGCGGCCCAGCGCCTTGTTCAGATCGTCATAAACTCCCTTGCAGCACCGGTGACAAAGGTGGCCAACTGATGCCGCAAGCCCCGCGATTTTGGTTCAACCCGCCGTCACGTCCAGGTTGGCAAGCAAGAGAGCTGGCCCCGCTTGGATGGCTTTACGCAGGTCTGACGGCCAGACGAGTGGCAAGCGGCGACGGTATCAAACCGGGTGTCCCGGTCATTTGCATCGGCAACATTAATGCGGGCGGCACCGGCAAGACGCCCACTGTCATCGCCCTGGTCCAGCATCTGCTGGATCGCGGCATCGCGGCACATGTCGTCAGCCGCGGCCATGGCGGCAAGCTTGCCGGCCCGGTTCGTGTGGACGAGCGTACCCATACTGCCGTCGACACCGGGGATGAGCCTTTGCTGATCGCCGCCTTCGCCCCGGTCTGGGTGGCCAAAAACCGCGCGGCGGGCTGTGCGGCGGCCGAAAGATCCGGGGCTCAGGCCATCATTTTGGATGACGGTCACCAAAACCCGTCTGTGGTGAAAGATCTTACCCTTCTGGTGGTGGATGCCGAAAAGGGCTTTGGCAACGGGCGTTGTCTGCCAGCGGGGCCATTGCGCGAACCGGTCGCGGTGGGTTTGGCGCGCGGCGGGCTGTTGTTGTCAATCGGCACTAAACCGGCCCAAATCGGGTTTGATCGCATCTGGGGCCATGCAATTTCATGCCCAAGGGTGACCGGGCAGCTTTGCCCTTTGCCAACCGGGATGGATTGGCAAGGCCAGCGGGTTTTGGCCTTTGCGGGCATTGGCCATCCCGAAAAGTTCTTTGCCACCTTGCGCGATCTAGGCGCCGATTTGGCCCGGGCAGAACCGCTTGACGATCATCAGGCCTTCACCCCGGCCTTGCTGCATCGGCTTGAGGCCGAGGCAAATCATCTTGGCGCACAGCTGGTCACGACCGAAAAGGACGCCGTCCGCCTGCCCGGCCACTTCCGGCCCAAGGTTCTGGCCCTGCCCGTACGGCTGGTGCTTGATGATTGGACAGCATT
>JBATTI010000300.1:0-6699 GCA_049670445.1 Albidovulum sp.
TCCCCGAACTTGTTCGACAAGGCCATAAGCAACAGCCCCCGGGTGCGCGACTGGATGTTTTCTTCGGCCACGCCCGGTTCGGTGCCCTTGAACAGCGGTGCCAAAGCCGCCTCAATCGCATCGCGCGGCCCTTCGATCGAGATCGTATCAAGGCGACAGCCAAGTGATTGTGCCACCGCCGCCGCATCCTCCAGCGAATGGGCCGAGGTATAGTCTGACGGCATCATCACACAACGGACCATGCCCGCCCCCAAAGCATCCGTGGCCAAAGCCGCCACCAATGCGGAATCGATACCGCCCGACAACCCCAACAGCACTTTGGCGATACCGTTCTTGCCCAGATAGTCGCGCAAAGATTCGACCATGGCGCGGTAGTCTTGCTCCCATTCATCGGGCAAGGGTTCCAGATCGGTGCGCACCGCCCGCCAACCCTGCGACCCGCATTCGAAATCAACATGGCGGATGCATTCGTCAAAGGCGGGCAATTGTGCCGCCAGCTCGATCCCGGGGTTCAGAACAAAGCTTGCGCCATCGAAGATCTGATCATCTTGTGCGCCCACCATGTTGAGGTAAACAAGCGGCAGCTTGGTCTCAATCACCCGCGACACCATCAAGGCGACCCGGCGGTCATACTTGTTGCGAAAATAGGGCGACCCATTGGGGACAAGCAATATCTCGGCACCGGTTTCGGCAAGAGTTTCAGTCACATCATCATGCCAGGCGTCTTCGCAGATCGGTGTGCCGATCCTCAGCGGCCCGACCCGGTAAGGCCCAGAAACCGGGGCGGATGAGAAAAGCCGCACTTCGTCAAAGACCGTGTCATTGGGAAGATGGTGTTTAAGGACACGCGCGGCGACCTTACCGTCTTGCAAGATCCAATAGGCGTTAAAAAGCTTTTCCCCGTCCCAATAGGGCCCACCGACGCCCAGCGCCGGACCATCGGCGCAATCGACCGCCAAAGCCTCGATCTTGGCCATTGCGTCGCGGTAAAAGGCCGGTTTCATCACAAGATCCCGGGTCTGATAGCCGGTGATGAACATCTCGGTCAGGGCGACCATATCGGCGCCCGCCTTGCGGCCCGCCTCCCATGCCTTGCGGGCCTTGGCGGCATTTGCCTCAAGCGCCCCCACCGTGGGGTTAAGTTGTGCAAGGGTCAGGCGGAATTTATCAGTCATCTGTTTTTCCCGGTCTTCTTGACCTTCTCTTAGCAGACTGACCGCCAAGGAAAAGGCTTCAGGCAATGCCGTTGCGATCAATAACGCCGCCACAGGCCGTCACTATACCTGTCTTGACCATGAGTTGCGCTTGTCATGCATGGTTTGGGCCTTTAGGTTTTAGAATGGCTGGCACCCGGCGGCTGGTTTGGGGAATCACGAAGGGAAGACACCTATGGCGCGTATTGGCGGGGCACGGCTTCTTGCATCAGTCACGGTTGGCATCTTTGCCCTGTCAGGCTCGGTCAGCGCGCAAGACGTGGTGACCAAACAATACGACAATGGCGGCGTCTACGAAGGCACGTTCAGGGACGGCAAGCAGCACGGCCGCGGTATCTACAAGCTCCTCAACGGGTTTGAATATGATGGCGACTGGGTTGACGGCGAAATCCTCGGGCAAGGCAAAGCCACATATCCTGACGGATCTTTTTATGAAGGCCAGTTCCAGAAGGGCCGGCCGCACGGCAAGGGCAAGATCACCTATGCCAGTGGCGGCACATATGAAGGCGACTGGGTCGATGGCAAGATCAATGGCCAAGGCGTTGCCAATTACGCCGATGGATCCAGCTATACCGGTGGCTTTGTCGATGCCCTTCACCATGGCAAAGGTGTTTTGCAAAGCCCCGGCGGATATCGCTACGAGGGTGATTGGGTTGGCGGCACCAAGGACGGCCAAAGCAAGATCACCTATCCTGATGGTGCGGTCTATGAAGGCGGCATCATGCGCGGTCAGCGTGCGGGCAATGGCAAGATGTCCTTCGCGAATGGGCTGTCTTACGACGGCACATGGGCAAATGATGTGATGGAGGGCGAAGGTACGCTGACCGAAGCGAATGGTAATGTCTATCAAGGCCAGTTCTCGAAGGGAAAGCGTGAAGGCCAGGGCCGGGTCACCTATGCCAATGGCGGCAGCTACGAGGGCGGTTTTGTCAATGACAAGCGTACCGGCGCGGGCGTGTTTCGCGGCCAGGACGGCTATGCTTACGACGGCGAATGGCTTGACGGCAAGATGGCGGGCATGGGCAAGATCACCTATGCTGACGGATCGGTTTATGAGGGCCGCTTTGTCGATGACAAGCCCGATGGCGCGGGCAAGATCACCTATGCTGACGGATCGAACTACGAGGGCGAATGGACAGCCGGGCAGCGCAACGGCAAAGGTACTGCCGTTTATGCCAATGGGCTGGTTTATGAGGGCGATTTCGTCGCCGACAAGAATGAAGGCGAAGGCCGTATCAGCTATCCGGACGGCTATTCCTACAGCGGCACCTGGAAGGCCGGATTGCGCGATGGCGAAGGCATTGCCACCTATGCCGATGGCACCGTCTATACCGGCCATTTCACCAAGGGTCAGCGCGACGGCGAGGGTGAAATCAAGATGACCGACGGCTTCCACTACAAGGGTGGCTGGAAGGGCGGCGCGATTGATGGCATCGGAATTGCCACCTATCCCGGCGGCGATGTCTATGAAGGCAGCTTCAAGGATGGCAAGCGTCAGGGTCAGGGCATCATGCGTTACGCAAGTGGCGAAACCGCCAGCGGCACATGGTCCGACGGTACGCTGACCGAAGACGCCCCAGAAGCCGCGACCGATGGATCAACGGCGGGAAACTAACGCCTCTCAAACGCCGTTCTGGTCAAACGCCGTCTGGTCAAACGTCGTTTTGGGCAGAGGTCTGAGCTGACTCTGGCAGTTCCAGGAAACCCGTCTGCGCCACAAGCTTTATGGACTGGGTGCCGTATTCGTCATTACCATGATGGCCATCATCTGCCCGCAGATTTTGTGGCAGCACACCCCCATCGGCGAAGAGTTCCGCACATGGATCAACGATATTTAACCCACTGGCGCGCATCATCGCCAAAATCTCATTCTTGAAGGCCACCATATTGCCGTCGGAAGACATCTGTGGGGGCACCACAAGAACCGTGGGGACTTGCCGGGCAATGCGGCGCAGAAGATTGACGTGATGTCGACGAAACGACTCAACATAATGTTGCAACAGCGCCCGAGAGACGTATTGCGCCGCATCATCTTGCAAAAAATCCGTCTCAACGCATTTGTGGCCATCCACCCCGAACATCGGAACCATTCGCCCAAGCTGGAAACCGAATGAGGCAATGACCGGAATGCCGGGGTGCGGAACCATCGAAAGTCCGTAGCGTGTCTTGAAGGCATTCACCCGGGGTTGCACACCGCCGCGCGCCACAAGCCCCCGGCTTTGGTGCAGGCCGATCAGTCGCCCATGCCAGAAGTTTCCCGACAGTGACAACATCGCCGTGCGCAAGCCAAGCCGGTCGCAACCTGCCTTCAATGCGACAGCATGGCTGTCGCCCAAGATCATCGCGTCAAATTGCGGTGCATCAGTTGTCATTGAACGCCTCAAGCGTCATTTCTTCGCAAACCAACTCTTCTTCATTCATCGCGGCATCAATCGCAGCCTCGGCCGCCTCGGCATCGCCCCCGGTATCCGTGTGAACGGCAGGTGCGGTCAGCCGCAGCCCGGCGAAAAAATGCCCCATCACATGGTCTACTCCCTGTGCAACAACGGAGCGTAAATTCGGTTCAAAGAATGCCGACCGCGTTGGGGCCCCGGTGATGATTTCGTAAGAGGGAAAGTAATCCACCCCCTCATCTTGTGCCGCAAGTTCACCCGCAACGGCCCTGAGAACCGATTTTGAATAGGTCGTGGCGACCAGAACATGCTGGCCCGAAGCGGTTGCCGTCAACGGCACCGGCGATACCGTCAGCAAAATGCGGATCGCCGGGTTCATCACGCGCATAACGTCGATTGCCGCGTTCATATCCTCCAGCACCCGCGTGAAACCATAGTTTCGCAAAATATGCAGATCTGGGTCGAAGCTACCGGCGGCAGTTCCGGGGCAGATGGCATAGGGGTGGCCGCTTTCGCGGTTTTCCCAAGCCTCGGTCAGGCCAAGCGTGAAGATGAACACATCGGTCTGAATGATCGACCGCGCAAAAGACCGCAGCATGGACAAGCGGCTCAGGCTGGCCTCACGCTCAGTCTCAAAACCTGTTGGTTCAATCGCAGGGCGCAAAGAATCAAAATACCGGCCGTTTTCATGCCAGATCTCCGGCGCATCAGACCCGACCAACCCAGCCGCCATCTGCGTCAGAATCAGCAATTGGGCGGCGGTGTAGACATTTCCGGTCCGCGCAGAAAATACGCCGTAGTTGAATTTCCGCGCAATCTCTGGCGGCGTTCGACGGGGGGCGGTTTCAGCATTCAGCCAATTCAACTTCCGCTCGACAAGGGCGCGGCTGATATGTTGCGCAAAACAAGAGCCATAGGTTGAAAAGCGCGCATCAGCAGGCAGGCTCCAACGGCTTTCCCACAAGGAATTCAGGCCAAAAAGGCCTGGCTCAGCGACACCGCTGCGCCAAAAGGCCTGCGGCGGCAGGTCGCTGTAGGGATTGGGTTCTCGGGGCACGGGATTCCGCCATATCTATACTTTGTCGCAGCTTAGCAGCCCATGAAACCATGTCCATGTTCCGCCCCCGACTTCCATGAATAGGCTGTGCGACTGTTGCACCCCGGTTCGGGGGTGCACCTGCATTTTGCCCCTTTTCCTTTCCGCCAAGGTGATTATAGTCGCGCCTATGACACGTAGCGTGCAAATCACTTCTGCCCAATCCGGTGCCCCTTGCGCCGCGATGCTTCGTGGCCTCCTGCTTCTTAGCTGCCTCTGAGCGTGCCATCCGGCGCGACCGCTCAGGGGTGACCAGCGCCAAGGCCAAGCTAAGAAACAAATCAAGAGATCAGATACATGACTGAACAAAGCCCCAAAACCGCGAGTGGCACGCCGAATTCGGCGCAAGACCGCGTTGTGATTTTTGACACCACCTTGCGCGACGGCGAACAATCGCCCGGCGCCACGATGACGCATGACGAAAAGCTCGAAATCGCCGAAATGCTGGATGAAATGGGCGTCGATATCATCGAGGCGGGCTTTCCCATCGCCTCGGAAGGCGATTTTTCGGCTGTCAGCGACATTGCCAAACTGGCCAAAACATCGGTTATCTGCGGGCTGGCACGCGCCAATTACAAGGATATCGACCGCTGCTGGGAAGCGGTGAAACACGCCCGCCGCCCGCGCATTCATACCTTCATCGGCACCTCGCCCCTGCACCGGGCCATTCCGAACCTTGATATGGATCAGATGGCCGAACGCATCCATGACACGGTGACCCATGCGCGTAACCTTTGCGACAATGTGCAATGGTCACCAATGGATGCGACCCGGACCGAGCATGATTACCTGTGCCGCACGGTTGAAATCGCGATCAAGGCCGGGGCCACCACCATCAATATCCCCGATACCGTGGGCTATACCGCGCCGCGCGAAAGCGCCGATCTGATCCGCATGTTGCTGGAACGGGTGCCGGGCGCCGACAAGATCATCTTCGCGACCCATTGCCATAATGATCTTGGCATGGCGACCGCCAATTCGCTGGCGGCGGTCGAGGCTGGCGCGCGCCAGATCGAATGCACGATCAACGGCCTTGGCGAACGCGCGGGCAACACGGCGCTGGAAGAGGTGGTGATGGCGCTGAAGGTCCGCAATGACATCATGCCCTACCGGACCGGCATCGACACCACCAAGATCATGAACATCAGCCGCAAGGTGGCGACGGTTTCGGGCTTTGCCGTGCAGTTCAACAAGGCCATTGTCGGCAAGAATGCCTTCGCGCATGAAAGCGGCATCCACCAGGACGGCATGCTCAAGAACGCCGAGACGTTTGAGATTATGCGCCCCACCGATATCGGCCTGTCTGAGACCAATCTGGTCATGGGCAAACACTCGGGCCGCGCGGCCTTGCGTTCCAAACTCAAGGATTTGGGGTTTGAACTGGCCGATAATCAGCTCAATGATGTGTTCGTGCGCTTCAAGGCGCTGGCAGATCGCAAGAAAGAGGTCTTTGACGACGATCTTCTGGCGCTGATGCAGGATCAGGAAACCAACACCACCCATGATACGCTGCAGCTCAAGCGTCTGCGGGTGGTCTGCGGCACCGATGGCCCGCAAGAGGCAGAGCTGACCATGTCCATCGACGGGGTTGATCATTCGATTGACGCCACCGGCGACGGCCCGGTTGATGCGGCCTTCAATGCGGTCAAGATGCTTTACCCGCATACTGCGCGCTTGCAGCTTTATCAGGTCAGCGCGGTCACCGAAGGCACCGATGCGCAGGCCACGGTTTCGGTCCGGGTCGAAGAAGACGGCCGCATCGGCACCGGCCAATCGGCCGATACCGATACCGTCGTGGCCAGCGTGCGCGCCTATATCAACGCGCTCAACCGGCTGATCGTGCGGCGCACCAAATCCGCACCGGGCGAGAATGTGAAATCGGTCAATATGCGGGATGCATCGTAAAGCTGAACGCGCGGGGCAGATACCCCGCGCGGAATCCCGCGACCACAGACGCCAAGGGCCTTTCACTGAGGGTGTACGCACCCTATAAGAG
>JBATTI010000301.1:0-1733 GCA_049670445.1 Albidovulum sp.
GTCCTTGATTCCGCGCAACTTTTCGACTTGGCGGACGAGGGTTGGAAAACTTGGGCTGACTTGGGTAGCGGCGGCGGCTTTCCAGGGCTTGTTATCGCAATACTGGCGGCCCAATACAATCCGGACGCGACAGTGACTCTGGTTGAAAGCGATCAGCGCAAGTCAGCGTTCCTTGCAACGGTCGCGCGCGATACTGGGCTGACGGCAAAAATTCTCGCGGAGCGTATTGAAAGTATCGCCCCTCTCAACGCCGACATAGTTTCTGCCCGGGCGCTTGCCTCTCTTGATGTCTTGCTGAAATACGCTAAGCAACACCTGGCGACCGATGGGCTGGCGCTGTTTCCAAAGGGCGGGAATCAACAAGATGAAATCGCGCAAGCTATTGAGAAATGGCAGTTTTCCTATGAACAACCGAAAAGCATAACAGACGCGGATGCCGTCATCCTTGCTGTGAGAGGAGTTTCGCGTGTCTGATCTGTCTCGCCCGACCGGGCCGCGTATCGTTGCTGTTGCCAACCAAAAGGGCGGCGTCGGCAAGACCACCACTGCAATCAACCTAGCCGCCGCATTGGCAGAGCTTGGCCAACGCATCTTGCTTGTTGATCTCGATCCTCAGGGCAATGCCTCGACCGGGTTAGGGTTTGAACCTGCGGATCGTGGGCTCACAACCTATGATTTGATCATTGAAGATGCCAATATTGGTGAGGTTGTTCGCGCAACCGCGGTTGAAAGGCTTTACCTCTGTCCGGCGACGACCGATCTTTCCTCTGCCGATATAGAGCTCGTCTCGAATGAAAAGCGCGGGTTCTTGCTGCATGATGCGCTTCGGCAGCACGCTATTGACAGCTTTGCCTTTGATTTTGTGCTTATAGACTGCCCGCCTTCACTTAGCTTGCTTACCGTCAACGCCATGATCGCATCGCATTCGGTATTGATACCGCTTCAGGCTGAATTTTTCGCGCTGGAGGGGCTTTCGCAGCTGATGTTGACCATACGCACGGTCCGCGAATCGGCGAATCCGGACTTGCGCATCGAAGGTGTTGTGTTGACCATGTTTGATGGCCGCAACAACTTGTCCCAGCAGGTCGAATCCGATGCACGTGACAATCTGGGTGATTTGGTGTTCAAGACGGTTGTTCCGCGTAACGTTCGGGTCAGCGAGGCGCCGTCTTTCTCGGTCCCGGTCTTGGTTTATGATAGCCAGTCAAAGGGCAGCACCGCTTATCGCGCCTTGGCGCAAGAATTCCTGGCGCGCCGCAAGACCATCAACTGAAGGGGCAAAACATGTCTGACAAGAAAACTGAACGTCGTGGGCTGGGGCGTGGGCTGTCCGCATTGATGGCTGATGTTGGGGCCGATAGACCGGCAAGCGAAGACCGACCGCGCCGACCGGATCTTCTGGTGCCGGTTGAGATGATCGAACCCAATCCAGATCAGCCCCGCCGCGACTTTCCGCGCGAGGCGTTGGAGGAGCTTGCGGCTTCGATCCGCGAAAAAGGCATCATCCAACCCCTGCTCGTTAGAAATAACCCAAGAAAAACAGATGCTTACGAGATTGTAGCGGGTGAGCGTCGATGGCGTGCCGCTCAGATCGCGCAACTGCATGAATTACCCGTTATTGTCCGCGAGGTCAGCGACGCAGAGCTTTTGGAGCTCGCGATTATTGAGAATATTCAACGCGCGGATCTTAATCCGGTGGAAGAGGCGATGGGTTATCGTCAATTGATGGACCG
>JBATTI010000302.1:0-3114 GCA_049670445.1 Albidovulum sp.
ATGCCTTCGCGGCAGGAGCGGCGGAAGGTCAGGGTTGGGTCGATCTCATTCTTGATCTTGATCAGCGCGTCTAGGATCATCGGGCCGCATTGATCCATATCCAGAAAATACGTGTCCACACGGGGGTTTTCGCCATCATCGGGGTTCCAGCGGTAGATGCTGAACTTGCGGATATTGCCACCCGAGGGCTTCGGCCAGGTCTTGCCGACACGGATCTTTGAGTTTTTGGGAAGTGTGAACTGGACCATGATCTAGGTTCCTTTCAGAGGCGGCGCTGCTTCCGCTAATTCATTCTGATGACTGGACAAAGCCGATGAGGTTGGCGGCGCATGAGCCTGCGGCCGATGCGCCAATGCCGCCGTGCCGGGCGGATCGGCGGTCTTGGCGTGATCTTCGTCTTTCCGGGGGGCACCGCGTGCCAGGATCGCGGCGTCAAAGTCCGCGTCGGCCACCAGCTCTGCCGCATCGGCGCCGGCGGCAAGCGGAAAGGCGGCGGGATCGACATCGTGGCGTTTGCAGATCGCATCAATATGGCTGCCCTCGGGTGGCAGCCCGTCATGTTCGGCGATCAGATGCAGCTTGGTCGCCCCGAAAAGGTGGACGGAAAGTGTCTCGGGCGTTTCGAAAGCGGCGGGATCCGCCTTGGGATCCAGCAATTGCACACAGGTTTGGTGGTTCACAGGATAAAGCGCCGGTTGCGGCAAGACATGCGCGACCTCGCCGGTCCGGTGCAAAGCCTTGTTAAGGATCAGCGGCCCGGAGACGCTCCATTTGAATGTCTCGATGCCCCAGCGCTGGCCACTTGCCTTCTTGGCAAGGCGAAAGGCCTTGCGGCGTTCGGGATACCACCATGGGATCGGGTTCGGATCATGCACGAATTCACGGATCAGCTGCAACGCTTCGGAACTTTGCGGCAGCCTGAGAACGCCGTTGTTCGGCTTGACCTTTCGGGGGTTGGTTGAGCCGACAAGATAGCCTGCGACCGGCTCCAGCCTGCGCACACAATAGGCATCAAGATCGGCCCAGATGAAATCGGTTTTCGCCAGCAGATCAATGCGGAAAACATCCGAATAGACCCCGGCGGCGAAACGCCGGGTCAGCCCGGTAAAATCAAACTCTGGCGCGCCAAATTCCCGCGCATCGCGCAAGGTCACCCCGTCGGGGACATCCGCCACCGGGCCGAGGGTGAAAAGCGTCACCTCATGGCCCTGCGCCATGAAAGACTTCAGCACGGTAATCTCAATGTAAGACAGCCGATCGCCGATCCAGAGGCTTGCGACGGGTAAAGCCGCCGTCATGGTGTGCCCCAACCCGGCAGGCTGTATAGCGGCCGCGAGGGCGGCTGGCCGGACTTTTGCACGACACAGGAATCGTAAATGGCCGATGGGTCACGGCCTTGCAGATAATCAGACGAGACAGAGATTTCGCCCTTGAACCGCACTCCGCCGCCGGAGCCGGTGCCAATCGCGACTTTGCCGCGCGGATGGGCCGCAAGGCGGGCACGTTCAAAGCACTGGCGTTCGGCCTGCGCCACCGTCATCGGGCCACAGCCAACAAGCAAGGCAAGGGCTGAACCGGCCATCATCGCCATGAACTTGCGGCCCAAGACCCTATCCGCCCACATATTTGCGCCCGTTGTTGCAATAATAGCCAGAGCCGCCGCGCATATCGAGGCCGCTGCGGCAATTGCCGGTGTTGCGCGATTGCGGGGCCGTGCTGCGGGCGGGCGGGGTGCCAGTGGTGTAGTGGCGGGTTTTGGTGCCCCCCGAAGTGACAATCATATGGTGCGGGTTCGTCTGTGGCGCGGTGCTGATCCCGGCCACTGCGGCCTTTGAACGGATACAGGTGTTGATTGCGGCGGCCCCGGCCTCGGTGCCATCCGCGCCCGGCCGCACCACTGGCGCGGCCACACCGGCGGGATATGCGTAGCTGCCTTGCGGCTGAACCTCGGCGATGCATTGCAGCGGCAGGTCAGGCCCGGAACCGCCCGCACAGGACGACAGGGCGAAGCCTGCACAAACCGCAAAGCCCAGAAATCTCAGCTGTTGGCGACCTGCCATCAGTAAACCCGCGCTTTCGGGGCGATTTTCTTCAGATCAATGCCGCCGTCATTTTGGGTTGTCAGCGGATCAAGATGCACCGGCCGCGTCGACAGTTTGACCTTGTTGCCATCGACATGGGCCAGCGAATGGACCCGCCACTTCTTGTCGTCGCGGTTTGGATAATCCTCATGCGCATGGGCGCCGCGGCTTTCCTTGCGCGCCTCGGCGGCGACGATGGTGGCAAGCGCGTTGGGCATCAGATTGGCCAGTTCCAACGTTTCCATCAGGTCGGAATTCCACACCAGGGAACGGTCGGTGACATGCAGATCATCCATCTTGGCGGCAACGGCGATCATCTTTTCCATGCCTTCCGCCAAAGTCTTGTCGGTGCGGAACACCGCGGCATCGGCCTGCATGGTTTTTTGCATCTCCAGCCGCAGATCGGCGGTGGTGATGCCACCCGAGGCATGGCGCAGCCCGTCGAAACGGCCCAACGACGCATCGACCGAGGCGGTATTGACCGGCTGATTGCGGGTCTTGGGGTCCACCACCTCGCCGGCGCGGATCGCGGCGGCGCGGCCAAAGACCACAAGATCGATGAGAGAGTTCGACCCAAGGCGGTTGGCCCCGTGCACCGAGGCACAGCCCGCCTCGCCCACGGCCATCAGGCCCGGCACCACGGCATCGGGGCTGGTCTTGGTCGGGTTCAGCACCTCGCCCCAGTAATTCGTGGGGATACCGCCCATATTGTAGTGAACGGTCGGCAAAACCGGGATCGGCTCTTTGGTCAGATCGACGCCGGCGAAGATACGCGCGGATTCCGAGATGCCGGGCAAGCGCAGCGCCAGTGTTTCGGGCGGCAGGTGGTTCAGGTTCAGGTGGATATGGTCCTTGTTGGGGCCAACGCCCCGCCCTTCGCGGATCTCGATCGTCATGCAGCGCGACACCACATCGCGGCTGGCCAGATCCTTATAGGTCGGCGCGTAGCGTTCCATGAACCGCTCGCCCTCGGAATTGGTCAGATACCCGCCCTCGCCGCGCGCGCCTTCGGTGATCAGGCAGCCCGAGCCGT
>JBATTI010000303.1:0-8799 GCA_049670445.1 Albidovulum sp.
CTGGCAGAGCTGATGGCACAGTAACTTTTTGCGCCCTTCCGGCAATCTTGACCGGGATGACCACATGGTTTTGCGTGCCGCAGGGCGGCCAGGACGTGCCGCCTTGCCGCGATAAAAGGCCGGTTTCGGGCCCGCGTCGCCATGGCCAATGGCAACCTAAAGCGTTTCGCGTTTAGCTTGAAACATCACTCACCAACTAACGCGCCCAAATCTTTGATTTCAGACAGTGTTAGGTGATTCAGGTATAACGCGAAACGCTTTAGCGTTCCGTCAGCTTCAGCTCTATCCGGCGGTTTTGCGCACGGGCCTCGGGCGTGTCGCCTGTCTCTACCGGGCGGTATTCGCCGAAGCCGGTGGCGGCCAATCTTTGGGGCGGGAAGCCAAGCTCATTTTGCATATAGCGTACCACCGACAAGGCGCGAGCCTGGCTCAGCTCCCAATTGTCCTTGATCGGGCCAAAGCCCGAAAGCGGCAGGTTATCGGTATGGCCATCGACGCGGATGATCCAGTCAATCTCTGGCGGAATGACAACGGCGACCTCTTGCAGCGTCGCGACAACCCCTGCGATCTGCGCCTTACCTTCCGCCAGAAGATCCGCAGAACCCGGCTGGAAAAGCACTTCTGAAGAGAACACAAACCGGTCGCCGACCACCCGCACGCCCTCGCGCCCAGCCAGAACCTGCGAAAGCTTGCCAAAGAATTCAGAGCGGTAAAGCGCAAGTTGCCGGGTTTCGTCTTTCAGCAACTCTGCCTCTGCGGTCAGCGCTTTTGCCTCTTGCTCAAGTCGGATACGCTCAGCCTCTTCCAAGGCGGCGCGGCGGCTTTCTTCGGCGGCGACACGCGCAAGGGCCGAATTCAATTGGCTGCCCAATGCCTCTATCTGGACTTTGGCATCGGCGTCCTTGGCCGCAGAAGCATCGAGAATATCCTGCAGTGCGCCCAGTTGGCGGCGCAAGGTTGCCACTTGTTCGTTCAACAGCGTCACCTTGCGCGCGGCATCGGCCGAGATGGTTTTTTCTTGCGAAAGCTCTTGTTGAGCAAGGGCCAGCAAGGCTTGTTTTTGGGCGGCCTCGGACAGGCTGTCGGTATTGGTATCGGCCAGCTGGTTCTTGGCGGCCTCGGCGGCGGCAAGCAGGGTCAGGGTTTCTTCTGCCTTCTGGCGCTGTGCATCCAAAGCAAGGGTCATGGCGGTAAGCTCATCCTCGGCGCCTTGAAGCTTTTGGCGCAACGCGGCGGCCAGGGCGGCCTCTTCCAGACGGGCCTTTTCGGCTGCGCTCAGCTGGTCGGTCAGCGCGGTGCGCGATGAGATTTCGCCCTGCAATGCGCTTTGGGCCTGGGCCAGTTCGGCGTCTTTGTCGGCGGCCTCGCGGCGCAGATCGGCGGCCAGAGCCTCCAGCGCGGCGCGCTTGGCTTCGGCCAGCTTGGCGGCAGCTTCTTGCGCTGAAATCTGGGTTCTGGCGCGGTCGGCATCGCTTAACAGGGCGGCCACTTGCGATTCGAAAGCGGTGATTTCTTCGCCCGCTTCGGCCAGCCGCGCATCCCGCCCGGCCAGATCGGAGATCAGCCCCGCGATCCGTGCCGCCTGCGCATCGCCTTCGGCCTTGGCCGATGCAAGATCGCCCGAAAGCACGGATATCTGCGCCTCAAGTGCGGCATTATTTTCGCGCTCAAGCCCCAGACTGTCGGCCAGACCGGCCAGCTGGTTGTTCAGCGCGCTCAGCTCATCATCTTGGGTGTTGATGGTGTCGCGCAGCGCGAATTGCAGGACCATGAAGATGGTCAGCAAGAACATCAGCACCATGACCAAGGCGGTCATGAGATCGACAAAGCCCGGCCAGATCGTTGCCGAGACCCCTCGCCCACCGCGGCCCGGATTGGCCATGCCTAGCCCCGCCCGTCAGGGTGAAAGGGCGATGGCGGGTCCGAGCGCTGGCCAATGGCGCGCACAGCACGGGTAAGCTGTGCCAGGTCGGCGCGCAAATCGCCCAAAGCCTCTTGCCGCCCGGCTGCCACCTCTTCCAGCAGGCGCAACATCTGCGTGTCGATCGACCGCAGGCGCATCCGGCTTTCGGCATCCGATGCCGCAGAGCCACGTTCATCAGCGCCGGTCAGCACCGCCACCAGCCGCTCTTGCCCTTCAGCAAGTCTTTGAAATGTCTCGGAACTGGCGCCCAAGCTGCCATCAAGCCGCGTGGTAAGTGCGGCCACGGCGCCCGCCATTTTCTCAAGCCCTTCATCAATCATCAGCCGGTCTGTTTCAGCGCGGTCGCGGATCTGTTCGAAAAACGCGGATTGGTCTTCCAGATGCTGGGCCAAAGCCTCGATCATCGCGTTGGAGGCGTCGCCATCCCCTTCGCCGCCGGTGACCGAAAGCCGGGTGAAGCTTGAAAGCCATTCCTCCAGCTCGCCGTAAAAGCGGTTCTGGCCGTGGCTTGCGAACAGTTCCAGCAGCCCCACCACCAATGACCCCGCAAGGCCAAGCAATGACGAGGAAAATGCGGTGCCCATGCCGCCAAGCTGCGCCTCGAGCCCCACCATCAGATTGGTGAAAACATCTGCGGTTGAATCGCCCTCTTGGGGGGCAAGGGCGCGGATCGTGTCGATGACGGCGGGAACGGTCGTCGACAGCCCGTAAAGCGTGCCCAGAAGGCCCAGAAAAATCAGCAGGTTGATGATGTAGCGGGTGATATCGCGGGCCTCATCAATCCGCACCGATACCGAATCAAGAATAGAGCGCGAGGCCGAGTTGGAGATATGCCCGCCGGGCGTTCCGCGCGACCGCAAGAGCGCGGCCAGCGGCGCAAGCAGCCGTGGCGCGATGGTCATCTCATGCCCCGGACGCGAGGCGGCAAAACCCTCAATCCACCTGACCGAGCCGACAAGCTGCGTGACTTGCCAAAAACAGGTGATGATACCAAGGCAAAAGACCCCGAAAATCAGCCCGTTAAGGTAAAGGTTGGGCAAGATCACCGGCAAAAGCTGCCCCAGCACCAGATAGGTGCCCGCAATCACCAGCCCGCAGACCATCAGCATCAAGGTGATCTGCCGCACCGGCTGCGAAAAGAATAGCGCCGCCTGACGCACCGGTTTGTTCATCTTAATCGCATGCCCCCAATTGTAGCTGGGCCGACAATAGGGTGGCAAACCGCGCCTGCCAAGCGTCGAAGCATGGCGCAGCGATCAAGAAGCAAAGCAAAGCGCTGCGATCACGAAGCAAAGCGGCGTTACCCAGAAGCCGCGCCTTGCTGCTTGACGATCATGCGCACGCGGTCTGCCAGCCACGCCATCTCGGGATCGGCAAGGCCCAGCCCGGTCAGATGCGCCGATGTGTTCCACAGATATTCGGCGTTCGGCCCCTTGTCGCCGTGGCACTTGGCAATGATCTGGGCCTGGTCTTCGCGCGACAAAAGCCCCGCATATTGGCTGTGATCGCGATTGATGACGAAGGTTACTGAATCGACAGCGCGGCCATCCGCAAGGCGAATGGGCAGTTGCGCTTCGACATAGGCGTATGAAATCAACTCTCGGGCGCGCAGATAGTCCAGAACCGCAGGTGCTGCGGCATCGCAGACGCCAAAGGCAACCCCATCGCAATAGCCGCCTTCAGCCCGATCAAGCGCAAGCACAAGGCCGGGGTTTTCATGGGTTCCGCGATAATGGATGGATTTCATGCAAAACGACCGTTGCCAGCCATCCAGCCGCGCGATCTGGCGTTCAGCAAAGCCAAACCCCGGATCCCATATCAGCGAGCCGTAGCCGAATATCCACTGCACTTTTGCGCATCCATATGGTTCTTACCCCGCAAGGCCTATAAAGAATTGTGCAAGGATACAAGAAAGGCCCCGAAATGCGCGCGATAATCTGGTTGACCGCACTTCTTGCGGCACTTTACGGCGGCTATTGGTTCGTGGGATCGCGCGCGGTGCTGATGGGCGCCAATGAGGCGCTTGGCGGCATGAAGGCCGAGGGACTGGCAGATTATTCGGGCCTTGATCTGGCGGGCTTTCCATCGCGCTTTGATCTGACGATCAGCGACCCCAGGCTTGTCAGCGCCGATGGCCAAACCGGCTGGGCCGCCGAATTCTTGCAGATTTTCGCGCTGTCTTACCGGCCAAATCAGATCATCGCCGTCTGGCCGCCAAAGCAAAGCCTTGCCCTTGGCCGCGAGACATTGGCAATCGAAACCTCTGACATGCGCGCCAGCGTGGCCTTTACCGCAGGGCTGAGCCTGCCGCTGGATCATAGTGAGCTGGAGGGCCATGATCTGGTTGTCACCTCGGATTTTGGCTGGTCGGCCCTGGCGAAAAAGCTGGTCTTCGCCTCTCGCCAAAGCCCAAAGGCGACTTACGCGCATGAGGTCGTGTTGGTCGTGACCGACCCCGCGCCGGGCGACGCGTTGCGCCGTCTTGTCGACCCGATGGGCAGGCTTCCGGCGCAGGCGGGAACGTTGCGCGTTGATGCGACCCCGGTTTTTGACCGCCCGGTTGACCGCAGCGCCGCCCAATCCCCGCCACGGGTGACGGCGATAAAAGATATCGCGTTTCAATTTGGTTGGGGTGCTATGAACCTTGATGCCCATGGCGATCTGACGGTGGACGGGCAAGGTTATGCTGCGGGCAAGATCCAGCTCTCGGCCCGGGGCTGGCGCGACATCTTTGCGCTCATCGTCGATACGGGGGCTGTGAAGCCCGAGATTGCCCCGACGATCGAAAAGGTCTTGGCGGAGCTTGCCAAGACATCGGGCGAGGCCGATCTTTTGGTGCTGCCATTGGTGTTTGACAAAGGCCGGGCGCGGCTTGGCCCGATACCATTGGGCCAAGCGCCACGTTTCTAGCCTAGCGGCAATAGGGGCCGCGACCGCGGGCGGTGTCAAAATGAAAATGGTCACGGTGAAAGCGGTCTGACCCCGGACCCAACACCGTATTGAAAGGCCCACAGGCGGCTTTTCTGACCTTTTTCAATATCTTGCCGCGCTTACCCGATCCCCAGTCTTTCAGCACGCTGATCACCTTGCCATCTTGCAAGACTATGGCCGAAATATCGACCGCCCGCCCCTTGCCATGTTCGCTGATCTTGCCGCCCTTGCGGTTATTGCGCGGCCTGCACGCATAGCTGGCCGCGATATTTATCTTGGCAACGCCGCCGCCCCAATTGCCGACGCTGGGCAAAACCGCGCCTTCGACCCAGGCGTTCAAGGCCTTGGCGGTGGTGCAATCAATCTTTGCCGGGGTGGAAAGGGCGACCCCGGATACCGAGGTGACAAGAACGCCGTCGGTCAGCTTGCATCCCTTAAGCTTGGCGGGGATCGGCCTGAGCGCCTGCCCCTTGATCGCGCTTACGCCGCAGATGCCAGGTTTTTGTCTGGTGCTGCCCTCAGGTGGCGTCTGGGTCGCCGGAAGTGACGTGGTTGGGGTTTTTCGTTGCAAAAGGTGATCGGGGCGCAGGCGCGGGATGATGGATGCCAAGACTGTCCCGGTTGCAACAGCCGCCGGGGCATTGACGTTGAACGCCGCGGGGCTCGGCACGGGGCGCGGCATGGGGCGCGGCGACTGATCAGGCGGTGATGCCCAAGCCTGCGGCACTATTGCCAGAAGGCAAAGCGCCCATCTGGCCGCGCGCAGGATCATGCGTCGTCAGAGTTGCTGCGGCCAAAATTCGGGGCGGCGGTATCTTGACCCGCCTCAATAATCCCGCGACGAATGGCGCGGGTGCGGGTGAAATAGTCGAAAAGTGCGGGGCCATCCTCCATGCGGATTGCGCGCTGAAGCACGAAAAGCTCTTCGGTGAAACGCCCCAAGATATCAAGCGTGGCTTGCTTGTTGGTCAAGAAAACATCGCGCCACATGGTCGGATCTGACGCCGCAATACGGGTGAAATCACGAAAACCGGCGGCCGAATATTTGATGATCTCGGTCTCGGTGACCTGGGCCAGATGGTCGGCCACACCGACCATCGTATAGGCAATCAGATGCGGCGTATGCGAGGTGACGGCCAGCACCAGATCATGATGGGCGGCGTCCATTTCCGCCACGTTCGCCCCCATGCCTTCCCAAAGGGCGCGCAGGCGGGCGGTGGCGGCAGGGTCTGTACCCTCGGTCGGAACAAGCAGGCACCAGCGGTTATGAAACAGCGTGGCAAAGCCGGAACCTGGCCCGGAATGTTCGGTGCCGGCCAAGGGATGGCCGGGAATAAACTCAATACCTTTGGGCACATGCGGCCCGACCGCCGCGATCACCGCTTGTTTGACGGAGCCTACGTCGGTTAGCGTGGCGCCGGGTTTAAGATGCGGTGCGATTTCGGCGGCCACCGCCCCCATAACCCCCACCGGCACCGCCAGAACCACCAAATCGGCATCCTTGACCGCCCCGGCGGCCGTCGCATGGGTGCTGTCGCAAAAGCCAAGCTCCAGCGCTGCCTTGCGGCTGGCTTCGGTTTTGGAATGGCCCGCGATATGCCCGGCCAGACCGGCCTTTTTCATCGCATGCCCCATTGAAGAGGCGATCAGCCCCAGGCCGATCAATGCGACTTTGTCAAAGAGGGCAGCCATCAGCGTTCGGCCTTGAATTGGCCAATCGCATGGGCCACGCGCCTGCAACCGGATTCGTCGCCCACCGTGATGCGCAAACAATGCGGCAGACCGTACCCCCCCACCCGGCGCACGATAAGGCCCTGGCTTTGCAGATATTGATCGCAGGCCATTGCCTCTGCCTCATCCGCGAAGCGGGCGAGGATAAAGTTCGCCGTCGACGTATCTGAAGGCACGCCTTTTTCTGCCAAGGATTCGGCCAGCCATGCGCGCATCCGGGTATTATCTTCCCGGCAACGATTGACATAGTCCTGATCGCGCACCGCGGCTTCGGCGGCATCCAACTGTGCGGCCGACAGGTTGAACGGGCCGCGAATGCGGTTCAACACGTCGATGATTTCCTGCGGGCCGTAACCCCAACCGATCCGCAATCCGCCAAGCCCGTAGATCTTGGAAAAGGTCCGGGTCATGAAGACATTGGGCCGGGTGGTCGCAAGCCCTGCCCCGCCATCGTAATCCTGCACATATTCGGCATAGGCGCCGTCGATCACCAGGATTGCCTGTTTGGGCAGATGATCGGCAAGATATTCGATTTCGGGCAGGCCGATCATGGTGCCGCTTGGGTTGCCGGGATTGGCGATAAACACCAGTTTCGTGCGTTTGGAGCAGCCTGCAAGGATCGCATCAACATCGGTTGTACGGTCGCGTTCACGCACCGATACCGGTGTCGCCCCCGCCGCTTGCGCGCAAATGCGGTACATCAAGAAGCCGTGTTCGGTAAACAACACCTCATCCTTCGGGCCCGCATAGGCCTGACACAGAAGGTGGATAACCTCATCCGAACCCGCACCACAGATGATCCGCGCCGGATCAAGGCGATGCACTTCGCCTATGGCCTGACGCAAGCCGCCGTGGTCGGTGCTTGGGTAGCGGTGCAGCTTGTGCATGGCGCGTTGGAACGCCTCTTTGGCCTTGTCGCAAGGACCAAAGGGGTTTTCGTTCGAGGACAGCTTCAGCGCATCGGACATGCCCGCGACTTGCGCGGCACCGCCCTGATAGGGGGCAATATCCATAATGCCCGGCTGTGGGCGGATGTGATCGGTCATGGCGGCAGCAACTCCCGGAAACTCCGGGCTTTCTAGCGGGCGAAAAAGAGTAATGCCAGCAAGATATTGCCGATGGAAAAGGGCCACGGCTTGCACCGTGGCCCTTTAGATACTGTGGATAAGCGCCAGATCAGTTCTTGGCGTAGAATTCGACCACGAGGTTCGGTTCCATCTGGACCGCGAAAGGTACGTCGCCCAATGTCGGGGTACGCACGAAAGTGGCGGTCATCTTGTGGTGATCGGCCTCGATGTAATCGGGCACGTCACGCTCGGGCAATTGCACGGCTTCCAGCACCAAAGCCAACTGACGCGACTTTTCACGAACGGCGATGACATCGCCTTCCTTGACGCGGTAAGAGGCGATGTTCACCCGGCCACCGTTCACGGTGATATGACCGTGGTTCACGAACTGACGTGCGGCAAAGATTGTCGGCACGAATTTGGCGCGGTAGATCACGGCGTCGAGGCGGCGTTCCAACAGACCGATCAGGTTTTCACCGGTATCGCCCTTGACACGCTCAGCCTCGGTATAGATGCGGCGGAACTGCTTTTCGGTCAGATCGCCGTAATGGCCCTTGAGCTTTTGCTTGGCGCGCAGCTGGGTGCCGAAATCGGAAAGCTTGTTCTTGCGGCGCTGGCCATGCTGGCCGGGGCCGTATTCGCGGCGGTTCACCGGGGATTTCGGACGGCCCCAGATGTTTTCGCCCATGCGACGATCGAGTTTATACTTGGCAGAGGTGCGTTTGGTCACCGCTGATCTCCTTCGTTATATGCCATCGCCTCTTGGCGACTATGAAGGGCGTTGTCCTTTCCCCTTCACCACTTCTGGTTTCGGGGCGACAGGTTTCCCCTTGCGGGGTCCACCAACACCAAATGAAATGCCCGGCTCTCGCGGAACCGGGACGGCGGGCTTATAAAGGAGCGAAGGGCAGAGTCAAGGGCGGCTGGCGGTGAAATACCGCCAAATGATCAGGGCCAGTCGCCATCCCCGCGCAGGATCGCAACATCCGCCGGGGTCAGGTTGCGGTGGACGGGCGGGCCGTAGCGGAAAGGATCGATCGCAACCTCTGGAAAACACGCATATAAGGCCGCGCGTTGGCCGGGGTCAAACAGCGCAGGGCTGTCAAATGCCGGATGGCAACTGCCGGCCGCCACGCCATTTGCAAT
>JBATTI010000304.1:0-2862 GCA_049670445.1 Albidovulum sp.
CTGAAGCGGTGCCGAGGTCCAGCTGCCGCCGGTCGGCAAGGTGACGCTTTTGGTGGTATCAACCATGGTCCAGGCAGCGCTGTTGCTGGCAACAGCCTGAACGGTCAGAGCATTTGCACCCAGCGGCGCTGCAATAAGGGCCATAGCCAAGGCGAGCTTACGAAATTTCATTCCACACCCTCAATTTTACCGATCATCACATCACCTGGAAATCAGGCGCGTAACGTTGATTTTTCTCTTACTCCAAAGCATATTAACATGTCCATAAGATGACAAATAAAATCCGCAATTTCGCCGCATTCACAAGATTTGCCGCAATTTCGCCGCAAGTCCTGTGAACAATGATGCCGCTGCGGGGCGCATCTTGTTCAAATGATCAACAGTGCACAGGTATTTCTGGTCTGACGTGGCTTTTTGTGGTTGGCCCGCCCGCCGCAAAGCAAGGGGCGCCCCAAGGCGCCCCGGCAAGTCTGATCGGGCTGGTGAGGCGGCGAGGCCCGGCTAGGCGGAGGTCAGCAAACCATCGGCTTTCAGGCCCGCATAGCATTCATCAAGCGACTTTGTTGCACGCTCAATCAATATGTCGATTTCAGAGGTCGTAATGACCAGTGGCGGCGAGATGATCATACGATCTCCGACATGGCGCATGATCAGATCGTTGGCAAAGCAACGCTCGCGGCAGCGGTAACCCACCGTTCCGGTCTCGGACGCGAAGGCGGCGCGCTTTGCCTTGTCCGGGGTGAGGGTGAGAGAGCCCATCAGCCCGACCAAAGTCGCTTCGCCCACCAGCGGATGATCGGTCAGCGCCTGCCAGCGTTCATTCAGATAGGGATGGGCGACATTGCGGACATGATCGAGGATCTTTTCTTCTTCGATGATGCGCAGGTTTTCCAGCGCCACTGCGGCGGCGACCGGATGGCCGGAATAGGTGTATCCGTGGTTGAAATCACCCGCATTCCCGACGACATGCGCGATCTCGTCACAAACGATCGACCCGCCGATCGGCACATAGCCCGACGACAGGCCCTTGGCGATGGTGATGATATGCGGGCGGATGCCGAAGGCGGGGCTGGCAAACCAGTTGCCGGTGCGGCCAAAGCCCGTGATGACTTCGTCGGCGATCAGCAAGATCCCGTATTTGTCGCAGATACGCTGGATTTCGGGCCAGTAGGTCGCGGGCGGCACGACCACACCACCGGCACCCTGGATCGGTTCGCCGATAAAGGCCGCGACCCGGTCAACGCCCAGCTCCAGTATCTTGTCTTCAAGCTGGCGGGCGCGGGCAAGGCCGAAGTCTTCGGGGCTTTGATCGCCGCCCTCGGCCCACCAATGCGGCTGGTCGATATGGACAATATTCGGGATCGGCAGACCACCTTGGGCATGGATGCCCGACATGCCGCCCAATGATCCGCCGCCCATGGTCGAGCCATGGTAGGCATTGTGGCGGCTGATGATGATGTTCTTGTCAGGCTGGCCCTTCACTTCCCAATAGCGGCGCACAAGGCGGATATTGGTGTCATTGGCCTCAGAGCCTGAGCCGGCATAAAAGACATGGTTCAGATCGCCGGGGGCAAGCTCTGCAAGCTTCGCGGCAAGGGCTATGGCGGGGACATGGCTGGTCTGGAAGAAGGTGTTGTAATAGGTCAGCTCTTCCATCTGGCGGGCCGCGACGCGGGCCAGATCCTTGCGGCCGTAGCCGACATTCACGCACCAAAGCCCGGCCATCGCATCCAAAATGCGGTGGCCCTCGGAATCGTTGATCCAGACCCCCTCGGCCCGCGTGATGATCCGAGCACCTTTGGCCGCCAGTTCTCCATCGGCAGTGAACGGGTGCATATGGTGGGCGGCATCAAGCTTTTGCAGCTCGGCTGTCAGCATATTATTGGTGATCAAAGTCATATTGCCCTCGCAATTCAGGGGGGGGTGGCTTGGACGCTGGACCTGCAAAGCAGGCCAAATCTACGCCGATTGGCTGCAGAATAAGCCCGTGGAAAAAGATGTCAATATAATTTGATCAAATTTGTGCGCGAAATCGCAGGTCAGGCGGGCAAACTCAGATCTCGCCGGCAATCAGGGCCAGTCTTACCTGATCCAAGCCTTGCGCAATGTCGCTTTGGATCGCATGGGCAAGTGCCTTGCCATCAGCTGCGCGCATCGCGGCAAGGGCTTCGCCGTGGCGGTCGGGCAGGCGTCTGGACTGGTAGCGGGCGCTGACGACGCGCAAGGAAGGGCCGAATCGCAGCCAAAGTGATTGCGCAATATCGACCAGAACCTGCGCGCCTGACGCCTCATACAAGGTGAAGTGAAAGCGGTGGTTGCCGGTCAGATAGCCGGGAATGTCATCGGTCTTGATGGCGTGGTCGATCTCGGCATCGTAGCTGGCAAGCTGGTCGATCAGCTCGGGCGACAGTTTCGTTGCAGCGATTCCGGCGATATGCGGCTCGATCGTCAGGCGGGCAAAGGCAATCTCTTCCAGAAGATCGACGGTCAGATTGGGGACGGACACGCGCCGATTGCCGTTCAACTGCAACGCACCTTCGGCGGTCAGGCGGCGGATCGCCTCGCGCACCGGGGTCATTCCGGCACCCAGGTCCTGGATAAGGCCTTGAATTGTCACGGCCTGACCCGGTGCAAGCCCGCCGGTCAACACCATGTCGCGCAATTGACCATAGGTCACCTCATGGGTGGGTATCTTGCGGTCCGCCATGTCCATCCAGTCAAATCCTTAAAAAAACCCTTTGCTAACTATGCTGGTTTGGCGGGTTTGATCAAGTCCATGCGGGCAATCACCCTCCTACTAAACTTTTAGTTTGACAAAGGCGGAATTCCGCCGCTGTATAGGGGCAGCCAGCAAAGACTGGC
>JBATTI010000305.1:0-3191 GCA_049670445.1 Albidovulum sp.
GTCTATAGCTGGCAAAAGGGTGCTTGGCAGGAAAACAAGATGTTCGAGGTTGGTCATGAATATGACCTGCCCGTCGTCGGCAAGCAAAAGGCCTATATGACCGGCCATGATGAGGTGCATTCACTGGCCAACCGCTATCCGGATGCCGATGTGCGCTTCTGGATGGGCTTTGGCGATCACTATATCAACGTCTTTACCGTGTTGAAAAACCTTGGGCTTTTGTCCGAACAACCGGTAATCACCGCCGAAGGGCTTGAGGTAATTCCGCTCAAACTGGTCAAGGCCGTTCTGCCTGACCCGGCCAGCCTTGCGCCGGATTATACCGGCAAGACCTGTATCGGAGATGTGGTGAAGGGCACCAAAGACGGCAAACCCGCCGAGGTGTTCATCTATAACGTGGCCGACCATAAAGACGCCTATAACGAGGTTGGCAGTCAGGGCATTTCCTACACCGCAGGCGTGCCGCCGGTCGCCGCTGCAATGCTGATTGCATCGGGGGAATGGGATGTCGGCACGATGGCCAATGTCGAAGATCTTGACCCCAAGCCATTCCTGAATCTGCTGAACAACATCGGCCTGCCGACCCGGATCAAAGACAAGGACGGCGACCGCGCGCTTAGCTTTTCTTGAAAACGGTAATGCCGGTCACTGGACCGCTTTTAGCCAAATCTTGGCTGGCTTAAAAGATAACGGTCCATGATCGGCAGTGCCGCCGCCCCAATGGCGCGGGCGTTGCGCCCGACGGAGGCTGGCGCCACAATAAGCGCGCCTATCCCTTGCGTGTCAGTCTTTTCGATGGCGCGGTGGGTCTGGTCGACTATCAGGGCGCAGATCGCGGGCGGGCAATTGGCGTCGATCAATATACGCTCAAAATCAATCACCGATGCAACGGCGATAGCGCCGATAGCAAGATGCCGGGCTGTATGATCAATCCACTCGGCAAGCGGCGCGCCAAATTCGGACCAATCGCAATCGGGCTGCCAGATCAGGGCAGGGTCAATGCCCGCAGCTTCCAGCTGTTGTTCAAGGCGGTAAAGCGAAGCATTGTGAATAAGCTGGCGTGTGCCTGCACTTGTCGCAACCGGGATTGACCCAAATGCACCGGCATTTCCGGTGCGGCCCGCATAGACCTTGTCATCCAGCACCACGCCGCCGCCAATGAACGATCCGATAAAGAAATAGGCATAATCCGCAAATTCCCGCCCTCGGCCAAACACATGTTCGGCGGTGCATGCGGCGGTCGTGTCATTTTGCACGCTGACCGGCAGGCCGGTAATCTTGGCGACCGATCCGGCAATGTCGAAATCACGCCATTTGTTCATTTCCTCTTTCGGCGCATTGACCAGATCAAGCCAGTTCCAAAGCTCATACGGGGCGGCGACGCCTATTCCGGCAAGGCTGGCCTTTTGGGGCTTGGACAGGCCCTGCACCAGTGACGTGAAACCTTCGCGCAGAAAGCTCATAAGCGCCTCTGGCGTCGGGTAGGCATAGGTTTTCTTGATCTGGGCGCGGGTTGCGCCGATGATATCAATCAAGACCAGATCAGCGCTTTTGCGGCCGATATTCAGGCCGACCGACAAGACCCCATCGGGGTTTAGCGCCATCGGGACCGAAGGCTTGCCGACTTTGCCACGAATGGGTTCGCCGCGGATCAAGAGCCCGTCTTTCTCCAACGCCCGGATGATAATCGACACGGTCTGCGCCGACAGGTTTGAGCGGCGCGCAATATCCGCACTTGGCAAGCCGCCATGCCGCTGGATCAACGAAAGCACCAGCCTTTCATTGTGATCTCGAACCCCGGATTGGTTCGCGCCCCCCTTCGGGTCGCGGATCAAGGCGGCATTCATTCCATCGGCAATATCGCGTGCGTTCATGGGCCAAGTTTTGCCTCCCTCAAATTAATAAATCAAGTTTATTTATTTATTGACAGATCGCACCGACTCGGGGTTCTATTTACCTCAGGTCAGGCGGCGATAATGCCCGCCCGATAGTTTGGCCGCAGACAAAAGCTTTGCGCCATGATGGACCATAGGGAGAATACCATGACCAGATTTCTTACGGGTGCGGCGGTTGGCGCATTGATGATCGGCGCGGCAACAGCTGCATCAGCCGAAAGCGCATGTCTGATCACCAAAACCGATACCAACCCCTTCTTTGTGAAGATGAAAGAGGGTGCGACCGCCAAAGCGACCGAGCTTGGGATAGAGCTCAAATCCTACGCCGGCAAAGTTGATGGCGATAGCGAAAGCCAGGTTGCCGCGATCGAGACCTGCATCGCCGATGGGGCAAAAGGTATTTTGCTGACCGCATCCGACACCAAGGGTATCGTGCCCGCCGTTCAAAAGGCACGCGATGCGGGATTGTTGGTTATCGCACTTGATACGCCGCTTGATCCGATTGATGCCGCCGACGCGACCTTTGCCACGGACAATTTCCTTGCAGGTGAGTTGATCGGCAAATGGGCCGCCGCTGCATTGGGCGACGCCGCCGCCGATGCGAAAATCGCCATGCTTGATCTTGATGTCAGCCAGCCGACCGTCGGTGTGCTGCGCGATCAGGGCTTTTTGCAAGGCTTCGGAATTGAGCTGGGCGATCCCAACAAATGGGGCGACGAAACCGATCCGCGCATTGTTGGCAATGACGTGACCCAAGGCAACGAAGAAGGCGGGCGCCGCGCGATGGAAAGCCTTCTGGCAAGAGACCCGTTCATCAATGTGGTCTATACGATCAACGAACCCGCCGCCGCAGGTGCCTATGAGGCGCTTAAGGCAATCGGGCGCGAGAATGACGTCTTGATCGTGTCGGTCGATGGCGGCTGCCCGGGTGTTGCCAATATCAAGGATGGGGTCATTGGCGCCACTTCGCAGCAATATCCGCTTTTGATGGCATCCTTGGGCGTCGAAGCGATTGCAGCTTGGGCAAAGGACGGCACGAAGCCTGCGCCAACGCCGGGAAAAGCGTTCTTTGATACCGGTGTGGCACTGGTAACCGACAAACCTGTCGAAGGTGTTGAGTCAATCGATACCACGCAAGGCACAGCACTTTGCTGGGGCTAAGCCGCCTTCATTGATCGCATCATGATCTAAGGGCAGTATGACGTTGGGGGCGGTAGCCATACTGCCCCCAATCCTATCTTGGGGGAACAGCATGGCAAGCGATACAGGCCGCGTACCAGCCTACGAGGCCGCAGC
>JBATTI010000306.1:0-7183 GCA_049670445.1 Albidovulum sp.
TCAAGAACAAGAATGGCAACACCCATCCGCCATCGATGATAACCGTGCGCCCGCGCGCAAGATCATGGGCGCGGTGTTCCAAGAAGGTGCGGATCTTCAGAATTGAAAGCCCGGCATAGGCCGCAAGCAGATAGGCCCCAAATGGCATATCTGCCCGGCCAAGCCATGCGCCCACCAGTAAAAGCCCCGCCAGATGCAAAAGCCAATCGCGCAAAACCACCCGGTCGCCCGCAACAATCGCGCGCAAGTCCCCGATTACACAACGAAAAACCGTCAGGCCCGGCCCCAAGACCATACGCCCAAAGAGCGTATTGTTAAACTGCCAAAGCCCCCGCCAAACCGGCCCCATCCGCGCCCAGACCGCGGGGTCGACGAAGTTGGATTCCGGGTCATCGTAGGGATCGGTCAGACGCTCATCTTGATGATGCGCCAGATGGGTGTCGCGAAACCGACCGTAAGGAATTATCAGACCAACCGGCAAAAACACCAGCGCCTCATTCAGGCGGCGGTTAGCAAAGGGGTGGCCGTGCAAAACCTCATGCTGAAGCGAAGAATGCAAGGTGATCGCCAACATCGTTGCCAAGATACCAAGTGGCAACCAATAGGCCGCAAGCCATGTCGTGCCCAAAGCCCAAACGCCATAGCACAGGAACAACAATAACAGCGTCGGCCATTCGACCGATGGATCGGGTCTTTCGGGCTTAGGCGGCATTGCGCCCCCAACTGATCCGCGACCAAAGCCGTTCGTAAAATACGTAGCTGATCAGCCCCAAAACCGTGTTGGCCACGGCGATCTTGCCCCCTAATGACCATGACCCGGATGCGGCGAATCCAACCAGCATCATCACCGCCAGCCCCAGAACATTCCACAAAATCGCTTTGATTATCGTACGCTTACCGCTGTCCATTCATCCTCGCCTTCTGCCCGAACGGCTATCACCCCAATCCTGCGGCGCAAATTCTGTGAATGCTTAACATTTATCCGCAACCGTGATATTAATCACCAAATGAGTGTAAATATCGACAAACGCGCCCGTGCGACTCTGTTTCGTGATCGTCTTGGCCGGGCGATGGCGGAAAAATCTGCCAGCCAAAGCGGGTTGGCACGCCGCATCGGGGTTGATCGGTCCACCATTTCGCAGCTTTTGGGCGGCGAAGGCGCGCGGCTGCCCAATGCGCAAGTGGTGGCCGAATGCGCCGCTGCGCTGAACATCTCGGCCGATTGGCTTTTGGGCCTGACCGACCGCCCCGAACCGCTGGCCGATCTGATGGCAGCCTCGGTGTCCCTGACCGAGGCGCCGAGGGCCTTGATCGACCAAACCATTTTTGATTGGCACCGAGAGGCCGCTGGTTACAAGATCCGCCATGTGCCCGCGACGCTGCCCGATCTTTTGAAAACCCATGATCTGATGCGCTGGGAATACGGGCCGCAACTTGGCCGCACCACCGACCAAGCCATCGGCGCCAGTGAAGACCGGCTGGCGTGGATGCGTGATGCGCGTTCAGATTATGAAGTTGCCCTGCCCCTGCACGAACTTACCGCCTTCGCGCGGGCCGAGGGCTACTACAGCGGCATCAGCCGTCAGCTGCGGCTGGATCAGCTTGCGCGGTTTGATACGCTTTACGCGCAGCTCTACCCATCCTTGCGGATTTATTGCTATGACGCCCGGCGGGTTTTCTCGGCCCCGGTCACGATCTTCGGCCCCCTGCTTGCGGCAATCTACCTTGGCCGCCATTACCTGGCCTTTCGTGACAGTGAACGGGTGGCGGCAATTACCCGGCATTTCGACTGGCTGGTACGAGAGGCAGAGACAGGCGGGCGTGACTTCACCAAAATTCTTGCGCGGCTGCGCCAAGATGTTGAAGAAACGTAATTTCTTGGCGTCAGTTCAGCGAAACCAGCCGAGATATGTCGTATCCGTTAAAGTCCAGAACGTCCCGCGCCGCCGCGAATAGATCGCCGCGCGCGCCCTTGTCGCGCGAAATGATGCGCCCAAATGCGCCGGAAGGCGTGCCGATTACGGCCACCCGGTACTCGGCATCGACCCACAGCACCCAAAGCGGCTCGGATCCGGCCCGCGTTATCCGGCCTGGCCCGCTGATCTGCGCTGTCGCGTCAAACCGGCGCAGCCCCAGCGCGGCGCAGCGCGTGCCCGTCACATCATACCGCCCCGGCCCCGTCACCGCCCAGCTTTCGTGCAAGGGCCCGCAACCGGCCTCGGCGCCATATGCCGCGACCACATGCCAATCGCCCGCAAACCGCGCCGCATCGAATAGGGCCGCCGACGAAATCGCCACCGATCCGTCGCGAATGACAGTTTGCGGTGCCGGGGCTGCGCATCCCGCCAGTGCCAGCAAAAACCCGAAGGTTATTCGATACATTCGGTCACCGCAAAACCACCTTCGGTCAGCACCTCATTGCAACCAAAAAGCGGTTTGGTCGGCGCACAGGTCTTTGAACGCGCCAAGCAAGAGCCTTCGCAATCCCCCGCTTTTGAACAGAATTTTCCGGCATCCTTGGGCGTCGTGCGGCAATAAAAGCTTTTGCTGTCGCCTTCGCGCACAAATTCACCGCCGTTGCCAAGGCAGATCGCATGTTCGACATCCACCCGCGCCTCGCCGACGGGTTCAAGCTTTTGGCCCCCATCAATCTGGCATCCGGCCAGCGCCAACAACAGTGCCAACCCGCCGACCAGTAGAAGGCCCAACGCGCGCCCCTGTGATCCCATTAGCCCAAGCCGCGACATGCCCCGCCCCCCGATTGCAATCCTTGTCACTTAGCGCCACAACCCCGTCCCACGCAAGGAATTCGCGGTCACGATTGCGCGGGTCGAATTAACACATTACGAATATCACTTGATGAAAAACGAAAAGACCATCTTCGCCCCTTCGACTGCCCCGCTTTTGGTCGGCATCTTGCTGATGCCCGACAGCAATGCCTTCTCGCTCGCGGCTTGTGTTGACCCGATGCGGGCGGCAAACCGAAGGGCCGGGCGGCGGCTGTTTGATTGGGCCTTCTTGTCGCCCATGGGCGGGCCGGTGCCGGTGACCGCAGGGTTTACAGTTGCGACCGATGCCCTTGCCGATCGCACCGCTTATGATGCTTTGATGATCGTTGCGGGATTTCGGCTGGAAGAACAGGTCACACCTGAACTCTTGGCCCGTCTGCGCCGTCTGGCGCCGGGGTTGCGGGCTATGGGCGGTATCGACGGTGGCAGCTGGTTCCTGGCCCGTGCCGGGCTGTTGGATGGCCAGGCCGCCACCACCCATTGGGAGGACCTTGATAAATTCGCCAGCCGGTTTCCCGCCATAGAAGTGCGCCGCGACCGCTATGTGATCTCGGGGCGGTTTGTGACGACGGGCGGGGCGGCACCTTGCCTTGATATGATGCTGGATCTGATCCGCGCCCGCCACGGCGCGGAACTCGCACTCAGGGTTGCGGGGGCCTTTCTCTATGAACCTCTTCACGCATCGACCGCGCCGCAACAGGTGGTCTCAGCGGGCCGTATTGCGCGCGGCGACCCGGCACTTGGCCGCGCCGTGGCCCTTATGCTAGCGCGGCTTGATCACCCCCTAACCATTGCCGCAATCGCGCGAAAGCTTGGCCTTTCACAGCGGCGGCTAGAGATGCTTTTTGCCAAAAAGCTTGGCATCAGCCCAGGGCGCTTCTTCCTTGATCTGAGGCTGGATGAGGCGCGGCGCATGGTGACCGACAGCCATAATTCGATTCAAGACATCGCGCTCAGCTGCGGTTTTTCAAGCCAAATGGCGTTTTCCCGCGCCTTTCGCGCCCGTTTCGGACAAAGCGCCAGCGCGGTGCGAAATGCCCAGCCCTAACAGGGCCATCAATAGGGCATCGGATGCGCCCGATGCGTGGCCGAAATCGCCGTCAGAACCTCTTGCGAAAGCGTCAGATCCGTAGCGCCCAGGGCCGTGGCAAGCTGCACGGGCGTCGTCGCCCCGATTATCGGCACGGTGCGCGCTGGCCGGGTTTTCGTCCAGGCAATGGCCATTTGCACCGGGTCAATCCCCGCCTTCCTTGCGATGTCAAGATAGGCCTCTACCGCCGCCCAAAGCCGCGGCGTGATCCGACCGCCCAATTCGGCGTTATGCACGCGGCGCGAGGGTACAGGTGTTACATCGCCCTGATATTTTCCGCTTAAAAGCCCGCAGGCTATCGGCGAAAAAGCCAAAAGCGCAATGTCTTCATAATGCGCAAGCTCGGCCAGATCGGTGTCCCAAAGCCTGCACAGAAGCGAATATTCGTTTTGAATGCTGATCGGGCGCGCCACACCGGCCTCATCCGCCAGCCGCAGCCACTGCGCCATGCCCCAGGCACTTTCATTCGAAAGCCCCCAATGGCGGATCTTACCCGATGCCAGCGCCCGGCCCAGCCCTTGAATGCAGTCTTCCATATTGCCCAAAACCGTCGCGCGGTCATTGTGGCTTGGATCATAGCCCCAGTTTTGGCGAAACTGGTAACTGCCGCGATTGGGCCAGTGAAACTGGTATATATCAATCATATCGGTGCAAAGCCGTGCCAGCGATGCATCAATGGCCCCGGCAATCCCGGCACCGTCAATCGGCGCCCCGCCGCGCGACTGCGATCCCGCCCCCGATATCTTGGTGGCAATCACCCAATCTTCGCGCCGTCCGGTCTTGGCTATCCAGCTGCCGATGATGCTTTCCGTCCGCCCCACCGTCTTTGCCGAGATCGGGTTGACCGGATACATCTCGGCGGTATCAAGGAAATTCACGCCCGCATTCAGGGCCTGATCCATCTGCGCATGGCCCTCGGCCTCGGTGTTTTGCGTCCCCCAGGTCATCGTGCCCAGACAGATTTCAGAGACGCGCAAAGCGCCGCCAGCAAGCATAACAGATTTCATTCCAGGGCCTTTCGTGCGGGAAAGCGAGACGGGAGGTAATGCGTGGCGCGACTTTGCGCTTTTGCCGTGGGCGGGGTCAAGCCGCGCGAAGCATCACATGAAAATGACGCATGGGTTTGCAGGAATGGGTTAGAATGGCCCGACATCTGGCCGCCAGATGACGATCACCCTGTCATGAAAGGCCATAGATTTGCATCCATCCCGACTTTTTGCAGTTTGGACCGCGGCGCTGGCCATTCACCTGGCTGTGGGCGCGCAGGCTTGGGCCAAACCTCAGCGCTATCACCTTGATGCCGCAGCCTCCGAGGTCGCCTTTACGGTAGAGATGGGCCAAACCCCCCTTAGCGGGCAGATGCCGGTCGCGCGCGCCGATCTGATGCTTGATTTTGACCGCGCCGCCGACAGCCGTATCAGCGTAACCCTTGACGCCGCCGGCGCGAAAATGGGCCTGCCCTTTGCCGCGGCCGCGATGAAGGGCGATCAAGTTCTTGATACCGCACGCTTCCCCGAGATTACCTTTACCAGTACCCGGTTGAAGGCGTCTGGCCAAAAAGCCCGAATCGCGGGCCGCGTCACCATTCGCGGCATCACAAGGCCCATCATCCTTGATGCCCAACTCTTCAGGGCGCAAGGCAGTGCCGACGGCGATCTGGACCGCCTGTCGGTACATATCACCGGATCCGTCAAGCGCAGTGATTTCGGGGCCAGCGGTTTTGCCGATACGGTCGGCGACATTGTGACAATCACGATCAAGGCGCGGATCCTTCGCGATGGTGTGAATTAAGAAAATCGCCACGTGGTGCCGTTTGCCTCTGGGCATTTGCGCCGAGACTGGACATGGTGGCGCGATAACCCCAAACCCGTGAAGCCGCCCACCATATGCGCCTTTTGATTTCTTTTGCCGCCCTTTTTCTTTCGGTCGTTTTCTTGCAACTCGGCACCGGCGGGGTTGCCCCGCTTGATGCGATCTCGGGCGCCAGTCTTGGCTTTGCCAATTCCGAAATCGGTACATTGGGCTCTGCGCATTTCTTTGGCTTTTTTATCGGCTGCTGGTGGGCGCCGCGCCTGATGGGGGCGGTTGGCCATTCGCGGTCTTTTGCCGCTTTCACCGCCGCCGGTACGATCGGCATCATCGCCCATATGATGGTGGTCGATCCGCTTGCCTGGGCAATTTTGCGCATGCTTTCAGGGCTTTGCGTCGCAGGTTGCTACACGATCATCGAGGCATGGATACAAGCCAAAGCCACCAATCAGACCCGTGGCCGGGTGATGGGCGTCTACCGCATTGTCGATACCGGCGGCTCATTGGCCGCGCAGATGGTCATCGGCGTTCTAAGCCCCGCCGCCTATTTTTCCTATAACCTTCTGGCGATCTTGTGTTGTGCAGCACTTTTGCCCATCGTCGTCACCAAAAGCACTGAGCCCCACACACCCGACGCCCCCCGATTGCGCCCGCGTCTGGCCTGGGATCGCTCGCCCCTTGCCGCCGTTGGGGTTGTGGTTTCGGGCATCACCGGGGCCGCATTTCGCATGGTCGGCCCGATCTACGGGTTGGAGGTTGGCCTTTCCACCGACAAGATCGCCGTCTTTCTCGCGGCCTATGTGCTTGGCGGCGCATTGGTGCAACTGCCGCTGGGGTGGCTGGCCGACCGATACGATCGCCGCTATGTGCTGATCGGGCTGTCGGTTGCGGCGATCTTGGCTTGTGCGATGACCATTGGCGTCTCAGGATTCGGCTCGGGTGCGATCTATTTCGCCGCCGCCTTCTTTGGCGCCACGACCATGCCGATCTTTTCGGTATCAACCGCACATGGTCACGACTTCGCCAGCGACGAGGAACGGGTAGAGCTTTCTGCCGCCTTCATGTTCCTTTATGCCATCGGCGCCATCGCCTCGCCGCTGATTGCCGCGCAGCTGATCGACAGCTTCGGCGCCTCGGCGATGTTCGTCTTTCTGACGGTTGCGCATGTCATGCTCATCGCATTCGGGCTATTGCGGATGCGCGCGCGCCCCGCGCCGCAAGACCGCACGTCCTATGTGAACATGCCGCGTACATCCTTCCTGATCGGCCGTTTGCTTGGCCGGACGCGGAGCAAACGCTAAAGAGTGGCCGCGCTGACAAGCCAGGATGACCCGGACGATACGCAAGCCGTTGAGGTTTCTACCCCACACACAACCAAGTTACTGCTTTGATTTGGTAAAAATGGTGCCCAGGGGCGGAATCGAACCACCGACACGAGGATTTTCAATCCACTGCTCTACCCCTGAGCTACCCGGGCACCGGGAACGGGGCTTCC
>JBATTI010000307.1:0-13377 GCA_049670445.1 Albidovulum sp.
GAAGTTTTTTATTTAGTACTTTGATATAGATATGGTTTTCGACAGATACTGCGCCAGAAGATGCCCCGGTCCGGCCCCGGTTCCGGCGCCCGGCCAAACGGCAGCCCCGGTCAGGTAAAGCCCCGCGATCGGCGTCGATCCATCGGCATGGCCGCGTAGCGGGCGAAACATGAAATGCTGGCCAAGATGATGGCTGCCGCAGAGCTGATCGCCGCCGATAAGATTGGGGTTGCCGGCTTCCAGATCAGCCGGTGTCACGATCTTGCGGCCCAGGATCTTGGCGCGCGTGCCGGGGGCGTAACGCTCAACTATATCCAAGGCCCGTTCGGCAAACGGATTGGCGGCATCGGACCAGTCCTTGGCGGTTATTTCGCCCTTGGCGTCGCCCAGGATGGTGCCCGGCGCCATCCGCACTTGCAGCCACAGCACATGCTTGCCTTTGGGCGCGCGGGAAGGGTCAATCGCCGTGGGCTGGCCGACCACCACCACCGGGTCACTTGGCAACAGCCCCGCTTTGGCTTGTTGATAGGTCTGTGCCATCTGGTCCAGCGACGGGGCCAGATGCACATAGGCAAAGCGCTGCAGATCATCGCCCGCTGTCCAATCGGGCAGGCCGTCCATCGCCAGATGGATCATCATCGTGCCCGGCGCATGCGAAAACGTCGCCATGCCGCGATCAAAGCGCGCGTCATCGGTGGCACCGGTCAGGACGCCCAGATTGGCGGGGGCGACATTGGCAATCACCACCCGGCGCGCCATCACCTTGCGCCCATCCGCAAGCGCCACACCCACCGCGCGCCGGCCTTCGCGCAAGATGCGGACGACGGGCGCATTGCATTCAACCTGCCCGCCGCGCGCCGTGATCATCGCCACCAGCGCATTGGACATCGTATCGGCCCCGCCACGCCCAAGCACCATGCCAAAGCTTTGGTTGGCCATCGCCTCCAGATAGGGAAATACGGCCCCCCCGGCGATGTCGGGCGCGAAATCCAGATGCATCCCCCAAGCGGCCAGCATCGCCTGAACCTTCGGATGCTCAAACGTCTGTTCCAGCCAGCCGCGCGGCGAGGACAGCAAGAAACCCAACAGATCAAAGCTGCCCTTCGTGCCTTTGGCCCGCCACAGGTTAAAGCCAAATCGTGCAAATGCACGCTTCTTCATCGGGCTTCCCAGCAGCGCGAATATATGTGCAGCCTCGCTTGGGAAATCGGCCAGAAGCCGGTCCCATGTGGCCGCATCCTTGCCCGACAAAGCCGCTATGCGCGCGCGGGTGGCGGCCCGGTCAGTTGACACCCCGCACCAATCGCCATCGTCAAAGACCGAGGCAAAACAATCAGCCGCCGGGGCAAATTCAAGGCCGTGTCGGCCAAGTTCTTCGCCATGTTCGCGAAAAAACGCAGATCCGGCAAAAAGTGACAGGTTCATCGCCGCCCAATCGTGGCGGTAACCCGGCAAGGTATAGGCCCCAGAGCGCACCGCGCCGCCCGGCGAATCTGCTTGCTCATAGACCGCCACGCGCCATCCTTTGGCGGCAAGATGTGCAGCACAAGCCAAGGAATTATGCCCCGCCCCGATCAAGATTGCATCATGGGTGTCTTGCACGTTCAGCCCCCTCTGCCGTGGTCAAGATATTTGCAAATGCATTTAATTATGTCTAGCATTGATTCCACATCAACCGGTCGCGCAATGATCCGCGACAGCCAGGGAGGGCTATCATGTCCGCAAGTTCGGTTCTTGAGAATTTAGGTGAAATGTTGTTGTCCGGCGGGGTCGAGGTGGTTGATCTGACCGCCCCCCTCGGCCCGGACACGCCGTTGTTGAAACTGCCGCCCGATTTCGCCAAGGACACACCGAAGATCGAGGTGCACCGGATTTCCGAATATGATGAAAACGGCCCATTCTGGGCGTGGAACTGGCTGAAGATCGGCGAACATTCCGGCACCCATTTCGATGCGCCGCATCACTGGATCACCGGTAAGGATTTCGCCGACGGCTATACCGATACGATCCCGATGCAGCGGCTTGTGGCCCCGGTCAATGTGATCGACTGTTCGGCCGATGTCGCGGCCAACCCCGACTTTTTGCTATCCGCCGATGGGGTCCGCGCTTGGGAAAAGATCCACGGCGCGATCAACCCCGGCGAATGGGTTGTGATGCGCTCTGACTGGGACCGGCGCAATCACGACGAAAGCCTGTTCCTGAACGCCGATGAAACCGGCCCGCATTCGCCCGGGCCCACGGTCGATTGCATCGAATATATCATGGAAAAAGGCGCTGTCGGCTGGGGCAGCCAATGCATTGGCACCGATGCCGGGCAGGCGGGCGGGATGGATCCGCCGTTTCCGGCGCATAACCTGTTGCACAAGGCCAACCGCTATGGGCTTGCAAGCCTTGCCCAGCTTGACCAACTGCCACCCAAGGGGGCGATCCTTATCGCGACCCCGCTGAAACTGGTCCGAGGCACCGGCAGCCCGGTCCGCGCCATTGCATTGGTGCCCAAGGCCTGAGGCCGCGATGGAGCGTTATGATCACGTCATCATCGGCTCTGGCATCAACGGGCTGGTCGCGGCCGCTATGCTGTCGGGTAAGGGCGCGCGGGTGCTGGTGCTGGAACGCGAAAACCGCATCGGTGGTGCTATGTTCACCGATGCGGCAACCTTGCCGGGGTTTTCGCATGATGTGATGGCCGCGACCTTCGTCTTGTTCCTGACCTCGCCCGCCCATGCGGCCCTTGGTGCGGATCTTGCGCGCCACGGGCTGGAATTCTGCCATGGCAAACATCCAACCGCGGTGCTGCGCCCCGATGGCTCGGCCCTTGTGCTGACCACCGACCGCGCCACCAATATCGCGGCATGGAATGCAGCGGCCACGGGGGACGGTGCCGCCCATGCCAAGGATGTCGGGCAGACAGAGGCTGACGCGCCGTTCTTATTCGCGCTTCTGGGCGGATCGCTTTGGTCTTGGGCGATGCTCAAGCTGCTGATCCGGCAAGCCTGGCTGCGCGGCCCGCGCGGCCTGGCCGCCTGGTTCGGCCAGGCCCTTGTGCCCGCGCGCCGCTGGCTTGAAAGCCGCTATCAAAGCCCGCTGGTCCAGGCCCTTTGGGCCCCTTGGGTGCTGCACACCGGCCTGACCCCCGAAAGCAGCTATTCGGGCCAGATGGGCAAGGTCATCGCCTTCGCGCTGGAGGCTGCGGGCGCGCCGGTTGTCAAAGGCGGTGCGGGGATGGCGGCGGCGGCTTTTGACGCATTGATCAAGGAACGCGGCGGCGAGATCCGCACCGGCGCCGATGTGGAGCGGATTTTGGTTGAGAACGGCAAGGTGACCGGTGTTGAGCTTGTCGGCGGTGAACGTATCGGCGCGCGCCATGTCGCGGCCTCGGTCGCACCGGGGCAGCTATATGAGCGGCTTTTGCAAGGCAAGGGGCCTGCCGATGATCACGCCGCCGCCCAGGCCTTCCAGCACGGACGCGGCAATTTTCAGCTGCATTACGCCCTTGATCGCGCCCCGGAATGGATTGCGCCGGGGCTGGAGGATGTGGCGCTGATCCATCTGGCCGATGGCATTGATTCCGTGTCGAAATCCGCCAATGAGGCGGCGCGCGGAATGCTTCCTGAAACCCCCACGATCTGCGTGGGGCAACCGCACCGGCTGGACCCGTCGCGCTGCCCGGACGGCAAGGCGATCTTGTGGATCCAGATCCCCGATGCGCCGCGCATCATCAAGGGCGATGTTTTGGGCAAGATTGCCGGGCACCGCTGGGATGAGGCCACGCGTGAGGCATTCGCAGATCGGTTGGAGGAAATTTTATCGCGCCACATCAAAGGTTTCGGCGACATTGTTCTTAAGCGCCGCGCCTATTCCCCGACCGATCTAGAGGCGATGAACATCAATCTTGTCGGCGGCGATCCCTACGGCGGGGATTGCGCGCTTGATCAGTTCTTCCTCTTTCGCCCATTCGCCCATTCGCCGAGCGGTGCGGGCGCGATCAAGGGCCTTGCCCATATCGGCGCCTCGACCCATCCGGGGCCGGGGCTTGGCGGCGGGTCGGGGTTCTTATACGCAAAAAGGATGGGCGCATGAAGGACCGGGGTGAGGATGCGGGCGCGCCGCGTTTGGGCGAGATTGGCCTTGGGAATTATCCGCCCTACCTGATGAACCGTATCATGGGGCGCTATAATGCCGCGATCCGGGCGGAGATGGCCGCCCTTGGCCTGACCACGCCCAAGATGCGTGCGCTTGCGGTCTTGTCGGTGATGGACGGGCTTTCGATCAGCCAATTGGCGGTTCATGCGATTGTCGAACAATCCACCCTGAGCCGCGCGCTTGATGCGCTTCAGGCCGATGGCTTGATTGGCCGCGAAACCGATGCGGATGACAGCCGTGCGACCCGCGTGTCGATCACCGCGCCGGGCCGTGCGGCGTTTGAGAAGCTTTGGCCGCAAATGGCCGATACCTATGCGCAGATGTTTCGCGGCATTCCCGACGCCGAACGCCGGGCTTTTGTGGCAACCTTGCAAAAGGTCCATGCCAATATTCGCAAACACGATTTTTGAGGGCAGATGGCAGAGCGTTCCTTCAAAGCCGAGATAGAAGATCTGAAACTGGGCGATGGCCAGACCTTCACCGGTGAAGGCATCTTGGCGATCACCAAAGCGCTTTTGGAAAATGGCGTGGGCTATGTCGGCGGCTATCAGGGCGCGCCGATTTCGCATTTGATGGATGTTTTGGCCGATGCCGAAGACCTTATGGCCGATCTGGGCGTGCGGTTTGAGGCCAATGCCTCTGAGGCCGCCGCCGCCGCAATGCTGGCCGCATCGGTGCATTATCCGATCCGGGGGGCGGTGACGTTCAAAGGATCGGTTGGTGTTAATGTCGCCTCGGATGCCCTTGCAAACCTTGCATCTTCCGGGGTTACCGGGGGGGCGTTGGTGATCGTCGGCGAGGATTACGGCGAGGGCTCCTCAATCATGCAAGAGCGCAGCCATGCCTTTGCGATGAAGTCGCAGTTCTGGCTGTTGGACCCGCGCCCCAATCTGCCGTCGATCGTCAAGGCGGTGGGCGATGGGTTTGCGTTGTCGGAGGCTACGAATACGCCGGTGATGCTGATGGTGCGCATCCGCTCTTGCCATGTGACCGGCAGCTTTCAGACCCGCGACAACCGTCCGCCACCGCTGTCCGTGCGTGCAGCCCTTTCGGACCCGCAGCGCGATTTTTCGCGCGTCGTGCTGCCGCCGATGTCTTATGCGCATGAACAGGACAAGGTCAAAAACCGCTGGCCCGCCGCGGAAGATTTCATCACCAAGCATAAGTTGAACGAGGTTTTCGGGCCGGAAGATGCCAGTGTTGGGATCATCACCCAAGGCGGGATGTATAACGGCGTGATCCGGGCTTTGCAGCGCTTGGGGCTGGCCAATATCTACGGCGATACTGCGGTGCCTATATACGTGATGAACGTCACATATCCGATTGTATCCACCGAGGTTTTGACGTTTTGCCAAGGCAAGGGGGCGGTGCTGATCATCGAAGAAGGCCAGCCTGAATTCATTGAACAGGGCCTTTCGACCATATTGATGCGCGCGGGCGCACAAACCCGGCTTCACGGCAAGGATATGCTGCCGATGGCCGGTGAATATACCGGGGCCGTGGTGTTGGAGGGTGTGACGGCGTTTTTGAAAAAAGTCGCGCCGGATCTGTTGCCCGGACAGATCCGCGCGCCAAATGCCGAAAGCCCGCAGATCCCCGATCTTTCCAAAACCGTGCCGATCCGCCCGCCCGGCTTTTGCACCGGCTGCCCGGAACGGCCGATCTTTGCGGCTTTGAAGCTGGTGGAAAAAGAGCTGGGCAAACACCAGATCACCGCCGATATCGGCTGCCATCTTTTTGGCGTGCTGCCGCCGTTTGAAATCGGCGGATCGACCATGGGCTACGGGCTGGGGCCCGCCTCGAACGCGGCCTTTGACGGCGGCGGCGCGCGCCGACCCTTGTCGATCATCGGTGATGGCGGCTTTTGGCACAACGGGCTTTCGACCTCATTTGGCAATATGGTGTTCAACAAGTCCGACGGCGTGGCGGTGGTGGTCGACAATTTCTATTCGGCCGCGACGGGAGGGCAGGATGTGATGTCATCTCGGGCCGCAAATACCTCAAAATCCACGAAAAACCCGATCTCCAAGGCGCTGGGGGGGATCGGCATCAACTGGCTCAGGCAGGTTGATAACACTTATGATGTGGGCCATATGCGCGATGTCTTGCGCGCAGCGCTGACCACCGATGCGCCCGGCCCGAAGGTGGTGATTGCATCTTCGGAATGCATGCTGAACAAACAGCGCCGCGAAAAGCCGCTGGCCTTGAAGGCGATCAGGGAAGGGCGGCGCGTAGAGGCGCCGCGCTTTGGGGTGGATGAAGATATCTGCACCGGCGATCACGCCTGTATCCGGCTGTCGGGCTGCCCGTCTTTGGGGTTGAAGCGGCTTGACGATCCGTTGCGCGACGATCCGGTGGCATTCATTGATCAATCTTGTGTCGGTTGCGGCAATTGCGGCGAGGTGGCCGATGCGGCGGTGCTGTGTCCCTCGTTCTACCGCGCCGATGTGATCCACAATCCGAACCGCTGGGAACGCCTGTGGCACGGGATGGCCGTGCGATTGATGGGCTGGCTGCAAGACCGCCGAGCGGCGCGGCGGCTGAGGTTTGAGGGGGACGGCGCGTGACCTTGCAAGAAAGCTTTGCGCCGCGCGCCGCCGATCCGGCCATGGCGGGCATGATCAAACTGGCAGTGATGGCCGTGGGCGGGCAGGGCGGCGGCGTGCTTGCCGGCTGGATTGAAGCCTTGGCGCGCGCCGGTGGCTATGCCTGTCAGGCGACATCGGTGGCGGGCGTGGCGCAGCGCACGGGGGCTACGATCTATTACCTTGAAATGGCGCCGCTCGGCGACCGGACCCCGGTCTTCTCGCTGGCACCGGCGGCGGGCGATGTCGATATATTGCTGGCGTCCGAGATGATGGAGGCGGGGCGGGCGGTCTTGCGTGGTTTCGTGACGCCTGACCGCACCACGCTGATCGCCTCGACCCATCGCGCTTTGGCGGTTTCGGAAAAGATGGTGCCGGGCGACGGGATCGCGGATGCCGATGAGGTGCGCGCAGCCGCCGAGATTGCCGCACGAAAGCTGATCTTGTTCGATATGGACAAGCTGGCGCTTGAAAATGGCTCGGTCATATCGGCAAGCCTCTTTGGGGCGCTGGCCGGATCGGGGGCCCTGCCTTTTGACCCCGCCGCATTTGAGGCCGCCATTTCCGCTTCCGGCAAGGGGGTTGATGCCTCGATCCGCGCCTTTCGTGCCGGGCTTTCGCGCGCCACAAAGGGGGCCGGGACGCCCGCACCAACCGATATCAAGCGCCCATCGGCGCCACGCGGCCCGGCCCGGCTGTTGCAAGACTGGGCCGGTCTTGAGGCGCGCCTTGAGGCTTTGCCAGGGCCGCTGCACGCCATGACGCGCGCCGGACTGCGCAAGGTGGTGGATTTTCAGGACATCGCCTATGGCCATGAATATATCGACCGGCTGGCAGCCGCCCTGGCCATGGATGATGCATCCAAAGGCCATGTGCTTGGCCTGGACTGCGCGAAATATATCGCCAATGCGATGGTTTATGATGATGTGATCCGCGTCGCCGATCTTAAGACCCGCAAGAGCCGCTTTGCCCGGATTGATAATGAGATGGGGCAAAAGCCGGGCAATATCATGCGCTTGACCGAGTATTTCCACCCGCGCGCGGCAGAGATTGCGGGCCTCTTGCCCGCCCGGCTTGGGGCAAGGCTTAGCGCTGATCCGAAATGGATGGCGCGGATCGAGCGGTGGTTTTGCAAGGGGCGGCGCCTGCACAGCAACCGGCCCATGGCCTTTGTCGTGCTTTACCTTCTGGCCGGGCTGCGGCCCCGGCGGCGGCGCTGTTATCGCCATAAGGTAGAGCACGAGCATCTTGAGCGGTGGTTGGCCAAGGCCATGGCCCATCTGCGGCGTGACTATGATCTTGGCGTCGAGGTGATCCGCTGTCAGCGCCTGATCAAGGGATATTCCGACACCCATGCGCGGGGCTGTTCCAAGTTTGACCGCGTGGTGGCGGCGGCGGATCAATTGGCCGGGCGGGCGGATGCTGCAGAATGGCTGGGCCGTTTGCGCGCGGCGGCCTTGCAAGATGAAGAGGGCCGCGCCCTGGATGGCGCTTTGGCGACGGTGCGGTCGTTTCTTTGACGCGGGGCGCCAACCTGCGCGGCGCCAGGTTCGTTTGCAATAATAAGCCCTTGGCAGGCAGGCCGCTTAAACCGCGCATGTCTTGGCGGCTCTGTCCATTATCAGGTAAATCTGCGACAATCGGCACAGTTGTCACTTATTGCATAGGTTGGCGCATCACGAATATCCTTAACGGGCAATAAATTTGATTTGCGTCGACCATTCGCGGGATAATGCCGTTTAACCGGGCCGTTATTGTCGGTCGTTGGTCTGACGCGCGAAAAAAGGTGATTGAAAATGAAATGTGTTATTCTCGCAGGCGGTCTTGGCACGCGCCTTAGCGAAGAAACCGTCCGGGTCCCCAAGCCCATGGTCGACATCGGCGGCAAGCCGATGCTGTGGCACATCATGAAGATCGATGCGGCCAATGGCATTACCGACTTCATTATCTGCCTTGGCTACCGGGGCTATGTGATCAAGGAATATTTCGCCAATTATTACCTGCATAATTCCGATGTGACCTTCGATCTGGCCTCCGGGGCGATGGAGGTGCACCGCAATTCCTCGGATCCGTGGAATGTTACGCTGGTCGATACCGGTCAGGAAAGCATGACCGGGGGCCGCCTTGGCCGGGTGATGCCCTACCTTCACGAGGAAGAGGCGTTCTGCCTGACCTATGGCGACGGCGTCGGCGATGTCGATATCAAGGGGTCCATCGCCTTTCACAAGGCGCATGGCAAGCTGGCCACCGTCACTGCCGTGCCGCCCCCGCGGCGCTTCGGCCAGTTGGAACTGGACGGCAACCGGGTATCGGAATTCTCCGAAAAGCCGGTGGGCGAGGGCGGTCTGATCAACGGCGGCTTTTTCGTGCTGTCGCCCAAGGTCGCCAAATACCTTTCCGGCGATGCGACGATCTGGGAACAGGCGCCCCTGCGCGGTCTGGCCGAGGATGGCGAGCTTTGCGCCTGGGAACATCGCGGCTTTTGGCAGCCCATGGATACGATCCGCGAAAAGCAGGAGTTGGAAGAACATTGGGAAAGCGGCAAGGCGCCATGGAAGGTCTGGTCGTGAACCCATCATTTTGGAAAAATAAGCGGGTCTTTCTGACCGGCCATACGGGATTCAAAGGCGCCTGGGCGGCGGCTTGGCTGGTGCAGATGGGCGCCAAGGTGACGGGCTATTCCCGCGCGCCTGAGACCGAGCCTAATCTTTGGACGCTGCTTGATCTGCAAGAGGTTGATAGCGTCATTGGGGATCTTAATGATCGCGCCACGCTGGAATGCGCTTTGCGAAAGGCCCAACCGCAGGTGATCTTGCATATGGCGGCACAAGCCCTGGTCTTGCGCAGCTACCGCGACCCGGTTGAAACCTTCACATCGAATGTCATCGGCAGCGTCAATCTTTTGGATGCCGCCCGCATCTGCCCTGATCTTCAGGCGATTGTCGTCGCGACATCCGACAAGGCTTACGCCAATGTCGAACAGATCTGGGGCTACCGCGAAGGCGATCCGATGGGCGGGCATGATCCCTATTCCGCCTCCAAAGGTGCGTGCGAGATTGCCACGCAATCCATGGCCAAAAGCTTTTATGCGCCCCATGCCAATGGCGGCCATCCGGCGCGGGTGGCCACGGTGCGGGCGGGCAATGTGATTGGCGGCGGTGATTGGTCGGACGACCGGCTGGTGCCCGATATCGTGCGCGGCTGCCTTGGGCCGTCGCAAAGTGTCGCCTTGCGCGCGCCCGGCTCGATCCGTCCGTGGCAACATGTGCTTGAACCTATCCGCGGCTATCTGATGGTGGCCGAACGGTTGGTTGCGGGTGATGATGCGGCCGCCTCGGGCTGGAATTTCGGGCCTGACCGTATTGATGAACGTGCCGTGATCGAGGTGGCGCAAGCAATCGTCACGGCGCTTGGCAAGGGCCGGGTCTTGATTGAGGAATCCAGTTCGAACCCGCATGAGGCAAAGCTGTTGCGGCTTGATTGTGCCCGCGCGCGGGCCGAGCTGGGCTGGGTGCCTGCATTGCAATTTGACGATTGCGTGCAATTTACCGCCCAATGGTATGCAGATTGGGCCGCTGGGCGCCCGGCTGCGGAAATTTGCCGCGAACAGATCGCGGCCTATGAAGGCAAAGTATTGTAATGACCGTTTTTGACACCCCCAAATGCCGCTCTTGTGCCGCGCCACTTAGCTTGACGCTGGTTGATCTGGGCACGCAGCCCCTCGCCAATTCCTATGTGCCCGTGGCCAAGGCCGGGATGGAAGAGGCCAAATATCCGCTCCATGCGCGGGTTTGCGAAAGCTGCTGGCTGGTGCAGGTCGATGACGTGGTTCCGGCGGATGAAATCTTTGACGCCGATTACGCCTATTTCTCTTCCTTCTCGGAAAGCTGGCTGGCGCATTGCCGCAGCTACGCGCGCAAGATGACCCAGGCGCTGAACCTTGGCCCGAAAAGTCTGGTGGTCGAAATCGCCTCAAACGACGGCTATCTTTTGCAGTATTTCCAGGAAGCCGACGTGCCGGTTCTGGGCGTTGAGCCTTCGGGCAATACGGCGGCCGAGGCGGAAAAGAAGGGCGTGCCGACACTGGTCGAATTCTGGACCGAGGCTTTGGCCAAACGTCTGGCCGCCGAAGGCAAGCGCCCGGATCTGATCTGTTCGGCCAATGTTTTGGCCCATGTCCCCGATATCAATGATTTCGTGCGCGGCGTGGCCACACTTTTGACCGGAGATGCCGTCTATACCGTTGAATTCCCGCATCTTTTGAACATGATCAAACATGTGCAGTTTGATACGATCTATCATGAACATTACTCTTATCTGTCATTGCTGGCGGTCGAGAAAATCTTTGCCGATGCGGGTCTGCGGGTCTTTGAAGTGGAAGAAATGCCCACCCATGGCGGCTCTTTGCGGGTTTACGCCTGTCTGAAGGACGCGGGCCATGTTGAACGCCCCGGCGTGGCCAAAGTGCGCGCGGATGAGGCTGCAGCGAAACTCGATCGGGCGGAAGGCTACCGCGGCTTTACCGAAAAGGTCGAAGCGGTGCGCGAAGGGCTGCTGGATTTCTTGCAATCCACCCATATCGGCCGCAAGACCGTGGCCGCTTACGGGGCCGCCGCCAAGGGCAATACCATCCTTAATTATTGCAACATCGGCGCGGATCAGATCGTCTATTGCGTCGATAAGAACCCCGCCAAGCAGGACACTTTGCTGCCGGGCAGTCAGATTCCGGTTTTCGATGTCGGTGAATTGCGTCGCCGCCGCCCGGATTTCGTGCTGATCCTGCCGTGGAACCTGAAGACCGAGATCATCGGGCAACTTTCGGATCTGCGCGCCAATGGCACGGGCTTCGTGATCGCCATACCAAACGTCAGCGTCACCGCATGAGCAGCCCCCGCGTCCTTTTGACCGGGGCGACGGGGCTTATCGGCCGTCAGGTGGTCAGACCCTTGCAGATGGCCGGGTTTACGGTGCTTGCCGCCTCTCGCGCGGGCCAGCCTGTCGCCGGGGCCGAGGGGCTGGCGCTTGACTGTCTGAACCGGGGGGGCGCCGCGCGGGTGCTGGCTGCGGCCAAGCCCACGCATCTTGTGCATCTTGCCTGGCATGACGGGCCAAAAGATCGCTGGACATCGCGGGCCAATCTTGACTGGGTCAGCGCCAGCCTTGATCTTTTGCGCGGCTTTGCCGATGCGGGCGGGCAACGCGCGGTCATGGTCGGGTCTTGCGCCGAATACGATTGGGCGGGGGCCGCAGACGGGCCCTTGAACGAAGGCACAAGGCTTGATCCGGCAACGCTTTACGGGGCCGCAAAGGCCGCCACCGCAATCGCCGCCCTTGCCGGGGCCAAATCGCTGGGCCTGTCCCTGGCATGGGCGCGCCCGTTCTTTTGCTACGGTCCGGGCGAACCCGAGGGCCGGCTTTTTGGCGACTTGATCAAGGGCCTTGCCGCTGGCCGCATCGTCGAATGCACCGACGGAATTCAGGCCCGTGACTTCTTGCAGACCGAGGATCTGGGCGGGGCACTTGCCGCCCTTTTGGCCAGCCCGGTCGAGGGGGCCGTCAATTTGGCCTCGGGGCAGGCAACCCAGGTGCGTGATGTGATCGCAGCCTTGGCAAATGCCATGGGCCGCGCCGATCTGGTGCGCCTTGGTGCGCGGGCCCGCCCGGCAAGCGACCCCGATCTGATCTTGGCCGATGTCACCCGGCTGCGTGAAGAGGTTGGCTTTCGGCCGCGCTATGATCTGGCCGCAGGGGTTGCCGCGACGCTGGCCGCTGAAAGGGGGGGTGCATGAAAGCACTATTGAGCGGTCATTCCGTGATCGCGCGGTTCGTGCGGTTCTTGGGCGTCGGGGTTTTGAACACCGGCTTTGGCTATGCGGTTTTCGCCGCTCTGGTGCTTGTGGGCATCGATTCTCAGCCCGCCCTTGCCGTGGCCTATGCGCTTGGCATCATCTGGAATTACATGACCCATGCGCGGCTTGTGTTCAACACAACCGGCCTTGGCCGTATTGTGCCCTATGCGGCGGCTTACGGGGTGATTTACGCGCTCAACGCCTTTGCACTTCATCTTGCGGAAGGCATGGGCCTGTCGCCGTTCCTGGCGCAAGCACTGCTGATCTTGCCGATGGCGGTGCTGTCCTTCGTTCTGATCTCGGCCGTGCTTACCGGGCGCGTGCCCTTCATGCGGCAAGGCGCGCGCCTTGGGCGCTACGGGCAGGATGACATGGCCCGCGAAGAAAAAAATCAAATGACGCGCGGGTTGATTGCAAAGAATGGCCGCGCTGAGGGCACGGGTTTGCCACTGGCGTTGATCCTCGCCTTGGCGGCGATCATTACCGCAGCAGGGCTTGGCACCTTGCGCGAAGTGCTGTCGCTTTGGGATCTGGGGCAAAGCGCCAATCCCTATTGGCTGCCCGATCACGCACTGGCGCTGTACTTCATCACGCCGCTTACCGCCCTGGCGACATCGCTGTTCTTTCTTGCCCCCGGATTGATCCTCTCCAACGCCTTCGGGCGCGAGAAATCCGCAGCCCTTTGGCTTTTGTCGGGCTTTGGCGGTGCGATCGTTGTCTTGGTGGCGGCAACCACGGCCTTTCAGCTTGCCACAGGTGTTGTGCTGACCGGCATGGGTTTTTTCTATCTGGTGCTTGCG
>JBATTI010000308.1:0-3945 GCA_049670445.1 Albidovulum sp.
GTATGAGGCTGCCTATTCCGTCTCGCTCAATTACATCGACACGATGCGCTACGTGATCCTGCCGCAGGCCATCCGCCGCATCCTGCCCGCGCTGGGCAATCAGCTTGTCTATATGCTGAAAATGTCGTCGCTGGTTTCGGTCATCGGCATGCAGGAACTGACCCGCAAGGCCAATGAACTTGTGGTGACCGAATACCGGCCGCTGGAAATCTACACGGTGCTGGTTCTGGAATACCTCGTCCTGATCCTGATCGTCTCCGCCGGTGTCCGCTGGCTGGAGCGGCGCATGCAGACGGATGAACGCGGCTGAACCCAGTCAACACGGCCCGCCACAATGGGAATGCGGGTTAAATCCCGGGATATTCCACAGCCGCTGACCGGTGCGGCACCTGGCAGGTTGGGCTTCATGCCGGATAAATGGCGTGATACCTCTGTTGCATCTTATGCAGGAAGCGGAGACCCGATGAACGAGGGCGCGGATACTGGCAAACAGATCGTAGAGTTTCAAAATCCGCTGGGCATCGGCGGCGCTGTCGCGCTGGCGCTCAGGCGGCAGCGGATCGCTGCAGGCCTCGCGATCCGAGATCTCGGCCGGGCCTCGGGCGTTTCCTCCGCCATGATCTCACGGATCGAGAACGCGCAAGTCTCTCCCTCGCTCTCGACCCTGGAGGCGCTTGCCCGCGCGCTCTCGGTGCCGGTGATCTCGTTCTTCCAGCATACGATCCAGACCGCCGACATCCACTTCGTGAAGGCCGGCGAGGGTCTTCCAGCAAAGCGTTTCGCGCCCGACCATGTCCACGATTACCGGGTGTTGGCGAAATTCACCGACAATTCGCTGAATTTCTCGGCGGCGCGCGTAACATTGCACCGCAAGGACGACGGCACCCATCCGGTCTATTTCGGGCGCGGCTATGTCTTTCTGACGGTCACCGAAGGCGCATGTACCTATTCCTGCGGGGGAACCGAATTCGAAATGGCGCCAGGAGACAGCCTGAGTTTCGACGCGCAGCTTCGCCACGGTGTGCAGTCGATCAAGACCGAGAACGTCACCGTCGTGACCGTGTCCGCCAACCCCGCCTGACCCTGTGGGGTGCGCCGCTTTCTGCCGCATAGATCAACATAGGAAAGTTATTGTCATGGCGAATGCTGCACCTTTGTCTTTACCAGCCTGTTTCAATCAGGCCGAACCACTAAGCGACAATCTCCGGTTCATTGCCCTGGACGTCGAGACTGCCGGATACGATATCGCGAGCATCTGTCAAATCGGTCTCGCTTTTGTTGGGTTTGACAGCTCAATCACAACTTGCATGGCCTACATCGATCCCTGCACGCCCTTCGCCGCAGGCAATACGCGATTGCATGGCATTGATGCTGAAACTGTCAAAAACGCCCCCAAATTTGCAGAAGTATTGCCAGACCTGCGTCCGGTTCTTGAGGCATATCCGCTTATTCAACATAGCCGATATGATCAGAAAGCCTTTGACGCGGCGTGTCGGCTTGCGGGACTTCAGCTGTTGAAATCGGTATGGTCAGACAGCGTAGCGCTCGCTCGTCAGGCCTGGCCGGAGTTGCGGGGCAATGGCGGGTATGGTCTGGCCAATCTCAAAGAGGTGTTGGGACTTCAATTCAGGCACCATGATGCGGGCGAAGATGCACGCGCTGCTGCCGAAGTTACCTTGAAAGCGGAAGCATCAATGGGGCGCAGGTTGAGGATGCTGAATGCTTCCCGGCAGCTGGTCTTTGATTTTGCGTGATTGGAATGGGCGGCGTCTTGGGGCGTGCAGCATCAAGACAACCTTCAAGGCAACCTTCAAGGCAAGCCCAAGGCCCCCCATAGCTTTCGTCATGATCAGCGGTGACGGAAGATCAGCGTCGTTGTGCAAGGTCTTTGCGGGGCCTTTGCGCCAGCCATATGCCCGCCAGAATAAGGGCGACACCGGCCGCCTTCATCGCCAGCCCCTCGGCCCGGCCCATCGCCAGATCCAGCGCCACACCTGAAATCATCTGCCCCGCAATCACCAGCATTGCGGTCAGTGTCGTCCCGATACGCGCCACGAGCCAACTGCCCGAGGCCACGAATATGACCCCCAAGGTCCCGCCCAGCCAGGCTGTCCACGGGGCCTCGGGAAAGCCGTCCGGCATCAGCCCGCCAAAGATCAGCGCGACCGCCGACAACAAGCCAAAACCCACCACATGGTTCCAAAAAGACGCGATCAACGGCGAGGTCGACAATGCCAGCCGCCCGTTAATGGCGCGGCTGACCCCGATCAGAACCCCGGCCGACAGCGCGAAGGAAAGGCCAAGCCACATGCGCTAGCCCCGGCCCGAAAAGATGATCAGCGCGCTGCCCGCCAGTATCAGCACAAGTGCCGCGATCTGCCTCGGGCCAATGCGCCGCCGGTCCAGCCCGAAAAACCCAAAGCGGTCGGCGGCCAGACTAAACACCGCCTGTCCGACCAGCCCCAGCGCCAGCGTGCCGGAAAGGGCAAGAACGCCGTTGACCGTCGTCGATGTCAGCATCACCGTCAGCGCCCCCGAAATCCCGCCCAGATAGGCCCAAAGCGGGATCGGGCCGGGCCTTGCGGCAACCCCGCGCCGCCCCCAAAGCGCCAATAGCCCGACAAAGACCAGCGCCGCAATCATCCCGGTACCATGCGCCATCCAGGATGCGAACAACGCGGATCCTTTGACCGCGAACTGGCCGTTGAACAGCACCATCAGCGTCAGCAATCCGCCGCTTGCCAATGCCACCAGAAAGTCCAAACCCTGTTTTGGCATCGCGCCCGCGCTTCCTTGTCCGCCGTACCGGTGCGGGCAACAGGCCACAAACCCATCCTTGCTGCAACCCAAACTGCCTGAAGCCTTTCGCCAGACATCCCCCCGTGCTACCTTGAGGCGAATAAGGGCCAGCAAGGGCCAGGTGATCGTGCAGTTCAAAACGAGTGGTGTGGGGTAGGATGAGTGCGGCTGTTCGCGGTACATTCGTCATAGGCTGGGGGCAGACCGAGGTTGACGGTGTGCTTGCGCCGCCACCCGATGCCCTTAGCGTCGGCGTGCAATGGCGCTGGCAGGGGGAGGCTTGCCGGCTAGACGGGCCGGCGCAGATCCTGCCCTTGGCACAGCAACCCGCGCATCAGGCCCAGCGGGACCGCGCCGCGCATGGTGCGCAAAAATTCCTTAAAAACCTTAACTTGCGGTCGCGGATGCCGGCCCCGCGCCTTGGCGCGGATGCCTTGGCCCCGCCGTTTCGCAGCTTTGCCGTAAGCGATGGATGCCAGCGCTTCGATATCGGCATTGTTGAACGCCCGCTGCGGGAACGGCTCTTGTATTTTTCCGGCGCCCTGCCGCCGCGCGACCGCGATCTTCATGTCATAGGCCCGGTCTTGACCGCACGCACCCCAGATATCCGCAAGCTTGATCGCAACTTTGGCGGTCTGGCCCGCGGTGCCCGGATTTCGACCCCGCAAGGCCCGCGTATGGTCGAAGATATCCGCGTGGGGGATCGGATCGACAGCCGCGACAATGGCCCGCAAGAGGTTGTCTGGATCGGCACCCGCGCGCTTGACACGGCACAGCTTCAGGCCAGGCCGCATCTGCGGCCCCTGCGGTTGCGTTTGGCTTTCAGCGGTCATGCGGATCTGACCTTGGCGCCCGGTCAGCGGATCTTGCACCACGGTGCGGATGCGCAAGCCCTGTTTGCAACCCCGGATGTGCTGATCGCCGTCGCAGATATTGCCGATGCCCATACGGGTGTCAGCCGGGCGGGCGGGGGCCATGTCACCTATTTTCACCTGATGACATCGGCCCATCAGATCATAATTGCAAATGGCGTGGCGGCCGGCAGTTGCCATCCGGCATTTGACAGCCCTGCGCTGTTTGACCCCGGCCAACGCGCGGCCTTATATGCGTGTTTTCCAGAGGTTGCGATCGATCCTTTCCGCTACG
>JBATTI010000309.1:0-4778 GCA_049670445.1 Albidovulum sp.
AAGAATTTGCATTGGATTTTTTGCGGTTCTGTCAACGCAATCCCAAACCTTGCCCCGTCGTGGGGGTCGGCGACACAGGTAACCCGGGCCTGCCGACATTGGGCCACGATATTGATATCCAGACAGACGTGCCAAAATATCGGGTCTTCAGAAATGGGGTGTTCAGCGAAGAAGTGACCAGCATTTCCGAAGTCTGGACCGACGATCTTGTGACCGTGGCACTTGGATGTTCGTTCACCTTTGAGAATGCCCTGCTGCGGAGCGGAATACCGGTGCGCCACATCGAAAGCGGCAAGAATGTTCCGATGTACCGGTCAAACATTGATCTTGTTCCGGCCGGGAAATTCGGTGGCCAGATGGTCGTCACGATGCGGCCGATCCCCGAAAACCAGGTCATGCAGGCCAAACAAATCAGCGGTCGTTTCCCACAAGCGCATGGCGCACCGATCGCGGTGGGTGACCCTGCGCAAATCGGCATCACCGACCTGTCCCAACCCGATTGGGGCGACGCGGTTGCGATCAAACCCGGCGAAGTGCCGGTTTACTGGGCCTGTGGCGTGACGCCGCAAAACGTTTTGCTGGATGCGGGCTTGCCAATCTGCATCACCCATTCGCCCGGGCACATGCTGATCACCGATGTGGCGGAAGACGCCGAAACAACCATCTTGAAAAGAAACTAGACCGAACCGACAAGGAGACTAAACATGAAAAAGGTTTTTTCAATTCTCGCCGCAAGTGCGACGCTGGGAACATCAGCCCTGGCTACAGACCTGTCCGTGGTGGGCAGTTGGTCCAGCCTGCCGCTGCACAAGCAATATGAGGCCCCGTTTTGGGGTACGACATTGCCAGAAGCGTCTGGCGGCGACATCAAGGTTGAGCTGACAACCCATGACCAGATGAACCTTGGGTTGGGCGATATCTATGCCTTGCTTGGTCAGGGCGTCTTTGACGTCGGCATGACGGTGGCGGATTACGCGGTGGCGGATGCGCCCGAGCTTGAAGCGCTGGACGTCCCCTTACTGGCGCTGACGGCGCAAGAAGCTCGCGCCATGGTCGATGCCGCGCGCCCGATGGTCACGGACATCTTCCATGACCGCTTTAACTCTCATGTCCTTGCCATCGCGCCCTACCCACCGCAGGTCGTGTTTTGCAATCACGAGATTTCGGGACTGGCCGATTTGCAAGGGCTGAAAGTCCGCGCATCGGGCCGCCTCACGGCAAAGCTGCTGGAAGCTTTGGGCGCGGAAGGGGTGAACGTCTCTTTTTCCGAGGTGACGGGCGCTTTGCAAAACGGCGTGGTTGATTGCGCGGTTACCGGCGCGGGATCGGGCTATAGCGCCGGTTGGTGGGAGGTTTCGACCCATCTGCTGCCTATCCCGCTTGGTGGCTGGGACCCCGTCGTAACGGCGATCAACCTGGACAAGTGGAACAGCCTTGACGGGGCCACGCAGGCACTGATCTCCAGCGAAATTGTCAACGGCTTTGAAGACCCTGCCTGGGCCAGCGCGCAAAATGCGTTGGTCGATGACATTGCCTGCCTTACAGGTAACGGCACATGCCCATCGGGTGATGCGCGTTCGATGACATTGGTTGAAGTGAGCGATGAAGACTTTGCCCGCGCGCGCAGTATTCTGACCAGCGAGGTTCTGCCCGACTGGGCCGAACGTGCCGGTGGCGATTGGGCAACCCGTTGGAACGCAAGCGTCGGCAAAGTTGTCGGCGTGACGATCAACTAGGGTAAAAATCAGGGGGCGGACCGAGAATGGAACTCAAGATGATACAAGGCCTGCGGGCCATCAACAAAGGGGTCGCCCTTGCTGTCGGTGCGGGCCTGCTGTTGTGCGCGGCATTCGTGCTGACAGACATCATCATGCGCCAGATCGGGGCGTCCCTTGGCGGCACGGAAGAGATCGCGGGATATGCCATGGCGCTCGCGACCTCTTGGGGCATGTCCTACACGTTGCTTGAATTGGGGCATGTGCGGATAGATCTGTTGCGCAGCCGGACCGACAGCTTCAAGCGCGCGCTGTTTGATGTCTTTTCCATGATCGTGATGTCGGGTGTTGTCATCACGATCGCCGTCATGGCATGGCCGGTGCTTGAACGATCGATTGTGAATGGCTCAAGGGCCAACACGCCGCTTGAAACGCCTCTGGTTTGGGTTCAATTGCCGTGGTTTGCAGGTTGGGTCTGGTTCGCGGCAATGTCGTCGTTGGTGACACTCGCGGCCCTCAGCCTGGTGGTCAAAGGCCGCCACGATACGACCGAAAGCTTTGTCGGCGCATTTGCAGAACAAGAGACAGTGCAATGATCGCCTATGTCTCTGTCGGGCTTTTGGGGCTGCTGGCGCTGTCTATTCCGGTCGGCATTGTCTTGTTCCTCTTGGGCTTTGGGATTGATACTTTCTTCTCCAGCTTTCCACTGACGCGGGGTCTTGGGAATATGGTGTGGTCGTCGTCCAACTCGGCCACGCTGATCGCGATTCCGTTCTTTGTTTTGCTGGGCGAAATCCTTGTGCGCAGCGGCGTTGCCACGCGGACCTATGCTGCCTTGGACCGTTGGGTTTCATGGCTGCCGGGCGGCTTGGTCCATGCCAACATCGCGACAGCCACCATGTTTTCAGCCACCTCCGGTTCTTCCGTAGCCACTGCCGCCACGGTCGCGACCGTGGCGATGCCGCAGGCCGAGAAACTGGGATATGATCCGAAGCTTTTTTCTGGTGCGATTGCTGCGGGTGGCACGCTGGGCATCATGATACCGCCCTCGATCAATCTGATCGTTTACGGCTTCCTGACCCAATCCTCTATCCCGCAACTGTTTCTTGCTGGCCTTATCCCCGGACTGGCGCTTGCGCTGATGTTCATGCTGGTGACGGTGATCATCTGCGTGATCCGACCCGATCTTGGCGGTACGCGGCGCACTTTTCCCTTCGCCCAGATGCTGCGGGCTCTGGTTGATCTTGTCCCGATAATCATCTTGTTCGGGTTAATCGTCGGATCCATCTACCGCGGCTGGGCCACGCCGACCGAAGCGGCGGCGGTTGGTCTTGCGGGCGCGTTGATCATAGCGCTGGCATTTGGCGGGGTATCGTGGCCGATGCTTGGCCAAAGCCTGACCGGCACCGTCAAGATCACCTCAATGATCATGCTGATCGTCATTGGCGCGTCGTTTCTTAACTTCACCCTTGCCTCGGCCGGACTTGGGCGCGAATTGACCGCCTTCATGACCGGGCTGGGCTTGACGCCGCTCAAGACCATTATGGTTGTCGTTGTCCTTTATATTGTCTTGGGCTTTTTTATCGAAACCTTGTCGTTGATGGTCGTCACCATTCCGGTCATCGTCCCACTGGTTCTGGCCCAAGGATATGATGTCATCTGGTTCGGTATCTTGATGATTGTCCTGATCGAGATGGCGCTTATTACCCCGCCGGTGGGGCTGAACCTTTATGTGGTGCAGGGCGCGCGAAAATCGGGAAGTCTGAATGAGGTGATGCTTGGCGCGCTGCCCTATTGCCTGACGATGTTGGCCATGGCGTTTTTATTGATCGCTTTTCCAAACATTGCCCTCTTCCTGCCGAACTTTTTGCAGTAAGATATCAACATGACACGTATCGACCTCAATTCGGATCTTGGCGAAGGCTTTGGCCCCTGGGCCATGGGCGACGACGCCAAGATGCTTTCCATTGTGACCTCTGCCAATGTCGCGTGCGGCGGTCATGCAGGCGATCCCGAAACCATGTACCGGACACTTGCATTGGCGCGCGACAACGGCGTCAATATAGGTGCGCATCCGGGCTACAATGACCGCGAAGGGTTTGGGCGGCGCGTGATCCCGATGACGCCCGCCGAGATCGGTCGTATGTGTGCGGCCCAGATCGGGGCGCTTTTGGGTATCGCCGCACAGCTGGGCGTGCCCGTCACATATGTCAAACCCCATGGCGCGCTTGGAAATCTTGCTGCGCGTGATCGGTGCGTCGCAGATGCCATCGTCGCGGCCACGCAAAAGATCGACCCCAAACTTGCCATTCTTGCGATATCGGGCACCCAAAGCGAGCTGGCGGCGCGGGCAGCGAATGTACCGGTTTTTTCAGAGATATTTGCGGATCGCGGCTATCTGTCATCTGGCCAGCTTGTTCCACGCGGCCAGGATGGTGCGATGATCCTTGACGCCGCCGCCGCCGCCCGGCGATTGATTTCCTTCCTTGAAAGCGGGTTGATGCCGGTCATCGACGGAGATCCGATCAAACTGTCCGCGCATTCCATCTGCGTCCACGGCGACAGCGCAGGCGCGGTTGGCATGGCCTTTGAAATTCGCGAACGGCTGTCGGCCGAGGGCATACAGGTCGCCAGCTTTGCAAATCTTTAAGGCTGTTTATGGAACCGCATTTCAAGGCCATTGCTGATCACGCATTGTTGGTGACCTTTGCCGAGGACATCAACGAAGAGGCGCATGCATCGGTCATTGCACTAGACAAGGCGATTGCCTTGGACACGCCCGCAGGGGTGATCGAAACGGTGCCGGCACTGGTGAATCTTTTGCTGTCGTTTGATCCCATCAAGACAGACCATCCAGCGGTTGAGGCCCATGTGCGAAAATGTCTCAAGACCCTGAAAGCGGCGAAAATCACCGGGCTTCGGCGACAGATTCAAATCTGCTACGAGGCACCCTTCGCGCCTGATCTTAACGCCGTCGCATCGGCGACCGGGTTGTCCGCCGAAGCCGTGATCAAGGCCCATCTGGCAGGTGATTTTGGGGTCTTGATGTATGGGTTTGCGCCG
>JBATTI010000310.1:0-2332 GCA_049670445.1 Albidovulum sp.
GGCCCAGGCTGCGACCGCTATCGGAACAAAGGCCACTCGGCACATCTACCGCAACGACGGGACTAAACCTCATGCCGCCAGCGTTTCGCCGCCCAGAAGCGAAGACTTCAGCGCACTCATTGAGTTCCTTCAGCGTCTCCGACAGATCGTCTTGCGGGCGGCGGGTCAAGCCGGTGCCAAACAGGGCATCGACGAGGATATCGGGCGGCAACTTCGCTCTAAACCCTTTGCGGAGGTCCGAGATAGCGGCGAGCGCGCCCCAACGCTCACAATTCACCCTTGCATCTGGTGGCAATTTCGCAGGCTCACCGTACAAAAACACCTCCACCTCCCAACCCCATTCCGTCAGCAACCGCGCCACCACGAACCCGTCGCCGCCGTTGTTGCCCGGCCCACAGAGGACCACTGCCCGGTGCGAGGTGGCGCGCATCTGCGGCCATTCCGCGAAGATCGCCTCGACCACGCCGCGTCCGGCGCGTTCCATCAGCTCCAACCCGGTCACCTCGCCACTGGCGATTGCGGCTTGTTCAATGGCGCGCATCTGGGCGGCGGTAAGAAGTTCGGTCATATCAATGCTCCAAAGTTTTCAAACCGCCTAAAGATTAAGCAAACCGCGCAAAAGTCGGGCGTCTTGCATGGAATCTGAGCGCTGCGCCGCCCAACCCCAGCCTAGCCAATTGCCCCCCCTTAATGAAAGTGCTGACTGCGCCCAAGACCCGCAAATACAGGGAGCAAGCCCGATGAAAAAGATCGAAGCAATCATAAAGCCTTTCAAACTGGACGAAGTGAAAGAGGCATTGCAAGAGGTCGGAATTCAGGGCCTCTCAGTCATCGAGGTCAAGGGCTTTGGCCGCCAGAAGGGCCATACCGAACTTTACCGGGGGGCCGAATATGTGGTCGACTTCCTGCCCAAGGTAAAAATTGAAGTGGTGCTGCCAGACGATATGGTCGAAGCCGCCATTGAGGCAATCATATCGGCCGCGCGCACCGACAAGATCGGCGACGGCAAGATTTTTGTCACCCCGGTTGAACAGGTTATCCGCATCCGCACCGGAGAGACCGGCGAAGACGCGATCTGATCTGCGGACCAATCTGCGGACCTTTTTCAAAAACACAAACCAGAACACACTGTCAGAAGGAAACTCAAAATGAGCGCCAAAGACGTTCTCAAGCTGATCAAGGACGAAGAGGTCGAATATGTCGACGTCCGCTTTACCGATCCGCGCGGCAAGTTGCAGCATGTGACATTGATCGTTGATATCATTGATGAAGACTGGTTCGACGAAGGCTTCATGTTTGACGGATCGTCGATCGCGGGCTGGAAGTCGATTGACCAGTCCGACATGAAGCTGATCCCTGACACATCTTCGGTCTATATTGATCCCTTCTATGCCGAAAAAACGCTGTGTGTGCATTGCAATGTCGTAGAGCCGGACACCGGCGAACCCTATAGCCGCGACCCGCGCGGCACGGCGGCCAAGGCAGAAGCCTACCTCAAGTCAACCGGCATTGGCGACGTGTCATATTTCGGGCCCGAAGCTGAGTTCTTCCTGTTCGACGACGTGCGTTATTCGGTGTCGATGAACAAGGTGTCGTTCGAGGTTGATGCAGCGGATGCCGCCTGGAACAGCGACACATCCTATGAGATGGGCAACTCGGGCCACCGTCCGGGCGTCAAGGGCGGCTACTTCCCGGTCAACCCGATTGACGCAGCACAAGATCTGCGCGGCGAGATGCTTTCAACCATGAAACGCATGGGCATCAAGGTTGACAAGCACCACCACGAGGTCGGTTCAACCCAGCACGAACTTGGCATGATCTTCGGCGGTCTGGTCGAACAGGCCGACAACATGCAGAAGTATAAATATGTGATCCACAATGTGGCCCATGCCTACGGCAAATCGGCAACCTTCATGCCAAAGCCGATCAAGGGCGACAACGGCTCTGGCATGCATGTGAACATGTCGATCTGGAAAGACGGCAAGCCCTTGTTTGCGGGTGACAAATACGCCGATCTGAGCCAGGAAGCCCTGTGGTTCATCGGTGGCATCCTCAAGCACGCCAAGGCGCTGAACGCGCTGACCAACCCATCGACCAACGCCTATAAGCGCCTGATCCCGGGCTTTGAGGCCCCGGTTCTGCGCGCCTATTCGGCCCGCAACCGCTCGGGCTGCGTGCGGATCCCGTGGACCGAAAGCCCGAAAGCCAAGCGCGTTGAAGCCCGCTTCCCCGATCCTTCGGCAAACCCGTATCTGTGCTTTGCAGCGCTTTTGATGGCCGGTCTTGACGGTATCAAGAACAAGATCGATCCGGGCCCGGCCTCGGACAAGGA
>JBATTI010000311.1:0-21571 GCA_049670445.1 Albidovulum sp.
AAATCACGCAGCGGATGCCAAAATCCAACAGCGCCCAAGGTGCGTGTTCGCGGCTTGATCCGCAGCCAAAATTATCGCCCGCGACCAGTATTTCGGCCTTGCGGTAGGCGGGTTGGTTCAGCACGAAATCAGGTATTTCCTTGCCGTCCTGGGTAAAGCGCATCTCATCAAAGAGATTGGCGCCAAGCCCGGAACGTTTGATGGTTTTCAGGAATTGCTTGGGGATGATCATATCGGTGTCGATATTGACCAGCGGCATCGGTGCCGCGATCCCCGTGAGGGTGGTGAATTTGTCCATGTCTCTTCTCCCTTACACCGCTTCTGCCATCATCTCGCGCACATCGGTCAGATGACCGGTGATTGCGGCGGCGGCGGCCATTGCCGGGCTCATCAGATGGGTGCGTCCGCCGCGCCCCTGACGGCCTTCGAAGTTGCGGTTTGAGGTGGCCGCACAGCGTTCGCCGGGGGAAAGCTGATCGGGATTCATCGCAAGACACATGGAACAACCGGCAAGCCGCCATTCAAAGCCGGCATCAATGAAGATCTGCGCAAGACCCTCTTCTTCCGCCTGAGCGCGCACCAGGCCCGAGCCGGGAACGACCATCGCCCGCATCCCATCCTTGACCCTCTTGCCCTTCAAGATCGCCGCCGCCGCACGCAGATCTTCGATCCGGCCATTGGTGCAAGACCCGATGAAGACCGTGTCAATATTGATATCGGTAAGCTTTTGGCCCGCTGTCAGACCCATATAGTCAAGCGAGCGTTGCGCCGCTTCTACCTTGCCGCCGGTGAAATCGCCGGGGGCAGGCACGGCGCCGGTGATCGGCAGCACATCTTCGGGGCTGGTTCCCCAGGTCACGACCGGCGCGATGTCTTCGCCCTTCAAGGTTACAACCTTGTCGAAATGCGCGCCATCGTCGGTGTGCAGGGTCTTCCACCATGCCAGAGCGGCTTCCCATTGCGCCGCTTTCGGCGCATGCGGGCGGCCCATGACATATTCGTAGGTCTTTTCATCGGGTGCGATCAGGCCAGCACGTGCGCCGCCTTCGATGGCCATGTTGCACACGGTCATGCGACCTTCCATCGACAGATCGCGAATCGCCTCGCCGCAATATTCGATCACATAGCCGGTGCCGCCTGCGGTGCCGGTGGCGCCGATAACCGAAAGCGTGATGTCCTTGGCGGTCACACCCGGGCGCAGTTTGCCGGTGATTTCGACCTTCATGTTCTTGCCCTTGCGCTGGATCAGCGTCTGGGTGGCCAGAACATGTTCAACCTCAGACGTGCCGATGCCGTGGGCCAAAGCACCGAAGGCGCCATGTGTGGCGGTATGCGAATCGCCGCAGACCACGGTCATGCCCGGCAAGGTCCAGCCCTGTTCGGGGCCGACAATATGCACGATGCCTTGCCGGATGTCCGAGACCGGATAGTAGTGGATGCCGAAATCCTTGGCGTTCTTGTCAAGCGCATCGACCTGAATGCGGGATTCTTCGTTGTCGATGCCCTTGGCGCGGTCCAGCGTTGTGGGCACGTTGTGATCGGGCACTGCGATGGTTTTGTCGGGGGCATGAACCTTGCGCCCCGCAATGCGCAGACCCTCAAAGGCCTGCGGTGACGTCACCTCATGCACAAGGTGGCGATCAATATACAGAAGGCAGGTGCCGTCGGCCTCTTCATGCGCGACATGGGCATCCCAGATTTTATCATAAAGGGTCTTGGGGGACATGGGTCCACTCCGGTTCTATGTGGTTTTAGGGTGATTTTGAGACAACAGATGACGAGGCTGCATCAAAGGCAGGCAAGAACCGTCAGCGTCGCGCCAAAAAACCGCCAAGGCAGGCGCGCGCGGTCATCCATGTCAAAAATCATGTTCATGGCAAAGCTCTTATACCCAAGCCCCCATGCCTCGCAAGCGCGGCGTTGGGGGTGGGGCATTGATTTGGCATGCCGCATGTAAGGCTTGCCAGCGTGGCCAGCTAACTGTCACAAAGAAATAGCGCTGCGAGTAGGGAGCCTATGCAAGAGGATATTGTCACAATCGTACCGGGGTTGGCTGCGCTTTGGGAGGCGATCCAGCTTAACCTTCGGCTGATGTCCTTTCCGAACCAGATTGCGCAGATCGCGGCCATCTTGGTGTGTATGGTGGCCGCGTGGATGATCGCGCGCTGGTTCGGCCCGAAGTTCGAGGCTTGGCTGCGCAGTCTTACTGGCCTGCAAAAGTGGCAGCTGCGGTGGCTGGTTGTCTTGCGTAACCGCATGCAGCTTATTGTTTTTTCGGTTTTTTCCTGGCTGGCGGCGGCGGGGTTTTCGGCCGTTTATCTTTATACATCGCGCCGCTATCTGGTGACGCTTGCAGCGACGATAGCAACTGCGTGGTTGTTCATCCGCATTGCCGCACAGCTGATCAAGAACCGCCTGCTGCGGCGGATCGTGATCTGGGGGCTGACGATATATGCGACGCTCTATTATGTCGGCCTGCACCACGCCGCGATGCAGTTTCTTGATGCGCTGGCGATAGAATTTGGCGATTTCCGCATTTCGGTTCTGGCGGTTTTGAAGGCGGTATTGGTTACGGGCATTCTTTTCTTTGGCGCACGCACGATTGCGGGCGGGGCGTCTCGCAAGATCAGCGCGAACGAAGATATCAGCCCCACAATGCGGGTTCTGACGGTCAAAGTCCTGCAAGTGGCGCTTTATTCGGCGGCGTTTTTCATGGGCCTCAAGGCGGTGGGCTTTGATCTGACCGGACTTGCGGTCTTGTCTGGTGCGATCGGCGTCGGTCTGGGCTTTGGTTTGCAGAAGGTCGTGTCGAACCTGGTGTCGGGCGTGATCATCCTTTTGGACAAGTCGGTGAAGCCGGGTGATGTGATCTCTTTGGGCGACACGTTCGGCTGGATCGAGGCTTTGGGCGCGCGTTACGTTTCGGTGGTGACCCGCGACGGCAAGGAATATTTGATACCGAACGAAGATCTGATCACCGGGCAGGTGGTGAACTGGTCGCATTCGAATGAATATGTGCGCATCGATCTGTTTTTCGGCACTGCCTATGGCGATGATCCGCATCTGGTGCGCAAAGTCGCGGTCGAGGCGGCGGGTTCGGTCAGCCGGGTTTTGCGCAGCCATAAGGCGGTTTGTCATATCACCGGTTTTGGCGACAGTTCGGTTGATTACATCTTGCGGTTCTGGATCCGTGACCCCGCGGAAGGGCTGACCAATGTGCGCGGCGCGGTTTATCTGGCGCTGTGGGATGCGTTCAAGGCAAACGGCATCTCTATCCCGTTCCCGCAGCGCGAGGTCAAGATGCTGGAAAATGCGGCGGCGGACGATATGGGCCCGGATATGATTGGCGCGGCTGCCAAACCGCAGCGCAAAGCCGGGACGAATCGTCAAAGCTGATCTTGGCTCTGCGTCGATTTGCCGGGGTAAGGTAGGTCTTTGTTTAGGCAGATAGGTGTTGTGTTTGCCTAAAAGGCACCACATTGAGATATGATAGTTACGCTGCTACATTACCCCAAGCCCTGCGTCGGGGGCTGATGCGACGTTTAACACAGGAGAACTATGTTCTGTTCAACCTCCATGAAGCGGCCGATAATGTGGCTGCGCAGGCAGTGTCAATGATGGCACAGCCTTCCGATGGGCAAAGCGATGCGCTTCTTGCCCGAATTCTTTCCTCTCTCGAAGATGACAAGGCCGAAGATGTGGTGACAATCGATCTGCGCGGACGCTCAAGCGTTGCGGATTACATGGTCATTTGTTCTGGGCGCTCGTCGCGGCAGGTCGGGGCCATCGCCGAGAAGCTGGCCGAACGCCTGAAAGAAGAGATGGGTCGCATCTGCAAGGTCGAAGGCAAAGAGCAGGGCGATTGGGTCTTGCTTGATACCCAAGATGTGATCGTACATGTCTTCCGCCCGGAAGTGCGTGAATTCTATCAGCTTGAAAAGATGTGGATTCCCGGCGGATCGGGGCATCTTGGATCGGCCACGCCAGCCTGATGCGCGTCAGTATCTGTGCCGTGGGCCGCATGCGTTCGGGCCCCGAGCAAGAATTGGTGACCGACTACCTGCGACGATTTGAACGCAGCGGTCGCGGGCTTGGCCTTGGTCCCGCACGGATCATCGAAGTTGAAGATAAAAAAGGCGGCGGTATGCGCGCCGAAGCTGCGTTGCTGGAGCGCGTGATTGCGCCAGACGCGGCCTTGATGGCGCTTGATGAGCGTGGTGAGCCGCTGTCCTCGCCCCAATTTGCAAATCTGCTTGCAGATTGGCGTGATCAGGGGCGCCAAGAGCTTGCAGTCATCATCGGTGGCGCTGACGGGCTGGACCCGGCATTGCGCAACCGGGCGGACAGGCTGTTGTCTTTTGGGTCAATGGTCTGGCCACATATGCTGGCGCGTGTGATGCTTACAGAGCAATTGTACCGCGCCGCGTCAATCCTCGCGGGCGCGCCCTACCACCGGGCCTGAACCGCAACAAATTTTCTGCGAAAATTTGCATGATTTTTCGCAGAAAAATCGAAGTTGGTTGCTGCGCGCCTTAACAGGTCTTAGAAACGCCGGGCCAGCATCGAGGAGCTTTTGATGACCCGACCCAAGCCCGTTATTTTGTGCATTCTCGATGGCTGGGGCTTGCAGTCCGATAGCAGCGGAAATGCGGTTGCCTTGGCGCATACCCCCAATTTCGATCGGATCATGGCAACCGGCCCGGCGGCGCGGCTTGTGACCCATGGCCCCGATGTCGGGCTTCCCAGCGGCCAGATGGGCAATTCCGAAGTTGGGCATACCAATATAGGTGCGGGCCGCGTTGTGGCCATGGATCTTGGCCAGATCGATCTTGCAATCGAGAACCAAAGTTTCTTTTCAAATCACGCCATTCTTGCATTCGCCCAAACGCTCAAGGCGTCCGGTGGGACGGCGCATTTGATGGGGGTCATCTCCGATGGCGGGGTGCATGGGCATATTGATCATGTTCTGGCGGCGGTACGCGCGCTGACGGACCAAGGCGTACCGGTTGCTTTGCATGCGATCACCGACGGGCGCGATGTGGCACCGGGCTCTGCGCCCGCTTTCATCGCGGATCTTCAGGCGCGCTTGCCAAAAGGTGCCGAGGTGGCGACGGTCATTGGCCGTTACTTTGCGATGGATCGTGACAATCGTTGGGACCGGGTTTCGCGGGCTTATCAGGCCATGGTGACGGGTCAGGGCGAGGCCGCGCCGGATGCGGCGGCGGCCGTTGCGGCTGCTGGCCAGCGCGGCGAAGGCGACGAATTCATCGCGCCCACGGTCATTGCAGGCTATACCGGTGCCAAGCACAATGACGGCTTCTTTTGCCTGAATTTCCGCGCCGATCGGGCCCGCGAGATCTTGCTGGCCATCGGCGAAGACGCGTTCACCGGGTTCGATCGCGGCACCCGTCCGAATTGGGCCGCGATTCTGGGCATGGTCGATTATTCGCAAACCCATGATGCTTTCATGGCCGCCGCTTACCCCAAAAAGCAGGTGGTCAATACGTTAGGTTCTTGGGTGGCGCATCACGGGTTGTCGCAGTTTCGTCTGGCCGAGACCGAGAAATACCCGCATGTCACCTTCTTCTTGAACGGCGGTCGTGAGCAACCCGAGGTTGGCGAAGATCGGTATATGGCGCCATCACCGAAGGTCGCCACCTATGATTTGCAGCCCGAAATGTCTGCCCCAGAGGTCACCGCGCAATTGGTTTTGGCCATCGAAAAGGGCTATGATCTGATCGTCGTCAATTACGCCAATCCCGATATGGTTGGCCATACCGGGGTTTTGTCTGCGGCGATCAAGGCCTGCGAATCTGTGGATCTTGGATTGGGGCTGGTGCTGGAGGCTTTGGACAAATCCGGCGGAGCGATGATTGTGACCGCCGATCACGGCAATTGCGAGAAGATGATTGATCCGCTGACCGGCGGCCCGCATACCGCACATACGACCAATCCAGTGCCGGTGATATTGGTGGGCGGGCCGCCGGGTGCCGCTTTGAGTGATGGCAGGCTTGCGGATCTTGCACCGACGGTGCTTGATTTGCTGGCGCTGCCATTGCCTGCCGAGATGACCGGAAAATCCCTGATTACCAAGCCCGCAGAATGAACATCAAGGGCCTGCTTGTTTTTGCGATTGTTGCCTTGGCGCCTTTGGGATTGCGCGCCAATACATCTTCGGCCCTGACGGCGGAACAGGCCTCGGTCGATCTTCGGGCGGCGATCACGGCGCTGCAATCGGCAAAGGGCGGCAAGGCGCGGATCGCGGCGCTGACGGCGACAATCCGCGCCTATGAAACCGGGCTTGAAGCCTTGCGCGGTGCCTTGAGGGGGGCCGCCGTTCGCGAAGCCGCGATTGCGGCGTCTTTTGAGGCAAGGCGCGATCAGATCGGCCAGTTGCTTGGGGTTATGGCGTCGATGGAGACGGCGCCCTTGCCGCTGTTGTTGGTGCATCCGGATGGCCCGCTTGGCACGGCGCGGTCTGAACTGATCCTTGGATCTGTCGCACCGGCCTTGCAAAATGAGGCCAATGATCTGCACCGGGAACTGAGCGAAATGCGCAGTATCCGCCGTCTTCAGGAAGAAACGGCGGCAACTTTGCAAAAGGGCCTGAGCGCTGTGCAAGAGGCACGCACCGCCCTTGCGCAAGCTATCCAGGACCGCACCGATCTGCCCAAACGCTACCTCGAAGACCCCGCTGAGCTGAGCGCGCTTTTGGTTGATGCCGACACGCTTGATGCCTTTGCCATCGGCATCGCCGGGTTTGAAAATGATATCGGCGCACCCTTGGCCGATTTCGCCGCCGCCAAGGGCCAATTGCCCTTGCCTGTTCTTGGCAGGCTTTTGCGCCCGGCAGGCGAGGCGGATGCGGCGGGCATCATACGGCCCGGCCTGTTGGTGGCCACGCGCCCGGCCGCACTTGTCACAGCGCCCTGGCCTGCGACGATACGCTACCGCGGGCCGCTGTTGGACTACGGAAATGTGATGATCCTTGAACCGGCTTCGGGTTACCTCTTGGTTTTGGCCGGGTTAGGCAGGGTGTTTGGCGAGACGGGTGATGTTTTGGCCGCCGGGGCGCCACTGGGGTTGATGGGCGGTCAAGACAGCACTGAAACCATTATGGCAGGCGGAATGCAAAAAGGTGGTGGTGCAGAGCGGCCGGAAACGCTTTATATCGAAGTTAGACAGGGCGAGGAGCCTGTGGACCCCGCACCGTGGTTCATTGAAACAAGGAAAGACTAGGTCATGAGAAAGTTCCTTTACGCAGCGGTCAGCGGCACGGTCGCGGGGGTTTTGCTGACGACGCAGGTCGCGGGCCCCTTGATTGCACAAGAGACGCAAAAGCCCGCGTCGGTTTACGAGCAGCTGGATCTGTTTGGGGACATTTTCGAACGTATCCGTTCGCAATATGTCGAACCGGCGGATGAGGGCAAGCTTATCGAGGCGGCGATCAATGGGATGCTGACCTCACTTGATCCGCATTCGAGCTATATGAATGCCGAAGACTTTTCCGATATGCGCACCCAGACGCGCGGTGAATTCGGCGGGCTTGGCATCGAGGTGACCCAAGAAGAGGGCTTTATCAAAGTCGTTTCGCCCATCGACGGCACCCCCGCGGATCTGGCCGGGGTTCAAAGTGGCGATTTCATTACCCAGGTTGACGGCGAGCCGGTGAACGGGCTGACGCTTGATCAGGCGGTCAATATGATGCGCGGCCCGGTCGGGTCAGAGATCATCATCACCATCGTTCGCCCGGAGGTGGAGCAGCCTTTCGACGTCTCTATCATTCGCGATACGATCAAGATTGCTGCGGTAAAGGCCCGTTTGGAAGGCAATATCGTGGTTTTGCGGGTGTCGACCTTCAGCGATCAGACCTTCTCGGGGGTGCAGGACGGCATCAAGAAATCTGTCGAAGAGGCGGGCGGCATGGACAAGGTTGCGGGTTTTGTTTTGGATCTGCGCAACAATCCGGGTGGGCTTTTGACCCAGGCCATATCAGTTTCGGATGCGTTTCTTGAAAAGGGCGAGATCGTATCAACCCGTGGCCGCAACCCCCAAGACAGCGAGCGGTTCAACGCGGAAGCCGGTGATCTGACCGAAGGAAAACCGGTTGTGGTGCTGATCAACGGAGGCTCTGCCTCGGCGTCAGAGATCGTGACCGGCGCACTTCAAGACCACCACCGCGCAATCGTGGTTGGCACCAAGAGCTTTGGCAAAGGCTCGGTTCAGACGGTTATTCCGCTGCGCGGCGATGCGGCCATGCGCCTGACCACCGCGCGTTATTACACGCCGTCGGGGCGGTCGATCCAGTCTTTGGGCATTTCGCCCGATATCGTGGTGGAACAGCCCGCGCGGCCGGTGGATGCGGCCGAGGAGGGCGAGGAAGATGCGACCAAGAGCAAGGGCCTGCGCTCTGAGGCGGATCTGCGCGGCAGTCTGTCGAACGATTCGATGACGGAGGATGAGCGTAAGCTGCTGCAAGAGGAACAGATCCTGGCCGAACAAGCCGCCAAGCGCCGCCTTGATGACTATCAGCTGGCCTATGCGCTTGATATCATCAAGGGGCTGAGCGTTCTTCAGCCCAACCCGTAAAAGGAAGGGGCCGGGCAACCGGCCCCGGCCCGAAAATGACCCCAGATCAGATAGAAAAACTGCCCTACAGACCTTGTGTCGGCGTGATGCTGATCAACGCCGAGGGCCATATTTTTGCTGGCCAGCGCTGTGACAGCGACGGCGACACCCCCGCCTGGCAGATGCCGCAAGGCGGGATAGACAAGGGCGAAAAACCGCGTGCGGCGGCCCTGCGCGAATTGTGGGAGGAAACCGGCGTTACGGCTGATCTTGTTGAATTTGTTGATAAAACAAAGGGCTGGGTGACCTATGATCTGCCGTCTGACTTGCTTGGCAAGGTGTGGGGCGGAAAATATCGCGGCCAAAAGCAGCGCTGGTATTTGTACCGGTTTACCGGGCGTGACGATCAAATCAACATCGCCACCCAGCAGCCGGAGTTTTCCACCTGGCGCTGGGTTTCAGCGGAGGAGATGGTAGGCGCCATCGTGCCGTTCAAACGCGCGGTTTACCAAGAGGTCGTAGCGGCTTTTCGCGGCCATTTGGTCTGAAACACGCTTCTGCGGGCAGATTTCGTCGTTTTCAGGCTTTCGCAATTTTGTTTTTGATCATATTTTCACTCCAAGGACCCATGGGGCCACAGATGACGGCCCCCGACATATAACAATTGCAACCTGCCCAACCGATAACGGGTGGTCGTTCCAGAGGGGAAGACGCATGAAGAACGCTGAAATCGAAACCCGCCGTAAATCCGCCATGTCGCGCGGTGTGGGCGTGATGACGCAAGTCTATGTCGAGCGCGCCGAAAACGCCGAGATCTGGGACAAGGAAGGCAACCGCTATATCGATTTTGCCAGCGGCATCGCGGTTTTGAACACCGGTCACCGCCACCCCAAGATTATCGCGGCGGTCAAGGACCAGCTTGATCACTTCACCCATACTTGCCATCAGGTCGTGCCCTATGAAAACTACGTGCGCTTGGCCGAACGGCTGAATGCGATGGTTCCGGGCGAGGGTGAAAAGAAGTCGATCTTCGTGACCACCGGCGCCGAGGCGGTTGAAAATGCCATCAAGATTGCGCGTGCCGCTACGGGCCGTCAGGCGGTTGTGGCCTTTACCGGCGCCTTCCATGGCCGCACCTTCATGGGCATGGCCCTGACCGGCAAGGTCGTGCCTTACAAGGTTGGCTTTGGCGCGATGCCGAATGATGTCTTCCACGTGCCCTTCCCGGTGCCGCTGCATGGTGTCTCGGTCGATCAATCGCTTGAGGCGCTGAACTATCTGTTCAAGGCGGATGTTGATCCGGCACGGGTGGCCGCGATTATTCTTGAGCCGGTTCAGGGCGAGGGCGGGTTTTACGAGGCACCGCGCGAATTCATGACCCAGCTGCGCAAGATTTGCGATCAGCACGGCATCTTGCTTATCGCCGATGAAGTGCAGACCGGATTTGCGCGTACCGGCAAGATGTTTGCGATGGAACATCACGATGCGGCACCGGACCTGACGACAATGGCCAAATCGCTTGCCGGGGGCTTCCCGCTGGCGGCGGTGACGGGCCGGGCCGAGGTTATGGATGCACCGGCCCCCGGCGGGCTTGGCGGCACTTACGGCGGCAGCCCGATGGGCATAGCGGCGGCCAATGCGGTGCTGGATGTGATTGCCGAAGAAAACCTGTGCGATCGTGCCAATCAGCTTGGGTCACGGTTGAAGCAGCATCTTGCGTCGCTGCGTGACGAGGTGCCCGAGATTGCAGATATCCGTGGTCCGGGCTTCATGAATGCGGTCGAGTTTAATTTGGGTGGCAAGCCTTCGGCCGATTTTGCCAACAAGGTGCGGGCAGAGGCGCTGAGCCGCGGTTTGCTGCTTTTGACTTGCGGTGTTTATGGCAATGTCGTTCGCTTCTTGTCGCCGATCACCATCCAAGATGAGGTCTTTACCGAGGCTTTGGGCAAGCTGGATGAGGCGATCCGAGCGGCGCGCAAGGGCTGAAGGATTAGGTCAGGGTTACTGGTCAGGGCGCCTCAGGCGGGCGCCTTGATCTGTTTTGAAAGCTGCACGGCCAAAATGCCTGCGGCGATGATCACCACGCCCAAAATATCGGCGGGCCGCAGGGTTTCGCCCAAAAGGGCGGCGGCCACCGCGACGCCAAAGAACGGGTTCAAGAAATGATAGGTGGCGGCCCTGACCGCCCCGATCCGTTCGACCAGCCGAAACCAAACCCAGGTCGCGATCAGCCCCGGCACCAGCGTTGTATAGGTGAAGGCAAGCCCAAGGCGCGGGGTCAGGTTCACCTGCCATGGTTCAAACATCAGGGCGGCCAGACCAAGCAGGGCAGAGCCTACGAACATCTGCAACCCCACGACCATCAAAAGGTTCCCGCCCGCCGATGCGCCGCGCATGGTTAATGTGGCGATGGCCAGTGCGAAGGCACCAATGGTACAAAGGGCGAGGCCGGGCAGGCTGATATCGCCTGAAAACCGCGTGCCCATGATGATGGCGACCCCGGCAAAACCGGTGATGAGCCCGGCCACACCAAGGGGCCGCAGTCTTTGGCCGATGAAAAGCCAGCCCAGAAGGGCCACGATCAACGGCATGGTCGAGGCGATGATCGAGGCAAGCGAGGCCTCTATCCACTGCATAGCGACGAAATTCAGGCCAAGGTAAAGCGCGTTCTGGCACAGGCCGAACACCGCAACGGCGCGCCATTGCGCGCGCGGCAGTCGCCAGCTTTGCCCCATGGCGCGCGCAATTGTGACGCCGATCAGGCCCGACACCAGGAACCGCAAGCTTAGCGAGGCCAAGGGCGGTGCATCGGCGACGATCATCCGCGCCGAGGTGAAGGCCGAGGACCACATGAAGGCGAAAGCCAGGCCCATGAAAATCGCGCGTATATCCATGCCTCAGCCCTTTCTTGTGGTCTGACGGCCTTGCCACAGATCAAGGCGTAATGGAAACGCTTTAACCCAAGGCGCGCAGGGCAAGAACCGCCACGATACCGGCGGCCATGGTCAGGGGCAGGTTCCTGACGGTAAGGGCGACAGTGGCGGCGACGACTGCCGCCCCCCATTCCGCGGGGCCAGCCTGAACCAACAGAACCGCGACCAGCGCTGTGATCAAGCATCCGGGCAGGGCGCGTAAAGCGGCCGCCCATCCGCCATGGGCGGGCAGGCGGTTGCCCAGGTAAAAGCCGCCAAGGCGAATGGCGAAGGTTGGCAGGGCGAGGCCCATGACCAACAGGATGTAGTTATCCATGTCCACGCAGCCCCGCAACCAACGCGCCTGCGACAGCGCCGATGACCATACCCCAGGATGGGTCAAACGGTGTCGCCAAAAGCATCAGTGCCGCGATTCCGCCCGATACTGCCCAAGGCAAAAGATCGGTGCGCATGCCCCGCCACAGACCGCGCAAGATCGCGATGAAAGCAGCGGTGAAGGCAAAATCCATGCCCAGGGCCCGCGGTTCCGGCAAGGCTGTCGCAAGGCTGGCGCCCGCCATAGTTGCTGCAACCCAAGTGACGAACAAGCATAGACCGCCGCCGACCAGATACCAGTAGCCAACCCGCTTTCCGCTGTTACGCGCCGCATGCAAAAGCGCCCAGTTTTCATCCGTGGCCAGATGCACGCCCAAAGCCAATTGCCAAAAGGGCCGCCCGGAAAGCTCTTCGCGCAAGGAGGCGGTGATCAACAGCAGCCGCAGATTGAGCGCAATGCCCGCCAGTATCGCGGCCAATGCGCCAGCACCTGACACGATCCGTTCGATCATGACGATTTGGGATGATCCTGCAAACACCAGCGTACCCATGATACCGGTCTGCAAGCCGTTCATGCCCGCCTGCACCGCAAGCAACCCGAAGGCCAGCCCATAGATTGCCACACCGAATGCCAGGGGCGCTATGTCGCGCAGACCCGTCAGAAATTCGGCGCGGTCGGCTTTAGTGCCTGATGTCATCTTGCCGCCCCCCTTTTGACTGGCAGGATACAAATGAAAAGGGCCGCCCGATCGGGCGGCCCTGATATTGTGCCACGTTGCCCTAGGGCCAAACGGGATCAGCCGTTGACGCTGTCTTTAAGCGCTTTGGCAATTGCGACCTTCACAACCTTGTCGGCGGCTTTGGTCATCGTCTCGCCGGTGGCGGGATTGCGGACCTGACGCTCGGGGCGGGCGCGGCATACGACCTTGCCGATACCGGGCAGGGTGACGGCGCCGCCGTTGGCAACCTCACGTGTGACAACTGCCGCGATTGCATCAAGTGCTGCGGAAGCGGCTTTTTTGTCGGAACCCATTTCATCGGCCAAAGTGGCCACCAGCTGGGTCTTCGTCATTGGTTTGGACATGTCTGTCTCCTCATCTGGCCCCGTCTGTTGGGGGTCATTGTCGGCATCTAACAGCCTGTAGTGGTGCATCACATTCTTTTGGTCGTCAAAGCAAGCAATTTTCGCCCTATTTTGTTGATTTTTTGGCGTTAAAGGAAGGCTGTCTCGTCAAAACTGCGCAACTTGCGGCTATGGATGCGTTCCAGCGGCATTTCGCGCAGTCTTTCCATGGCCCGAACCCCGATCAAAAGATGGCGGCTGACCTGAGTTTTATAGAAATCCGTTGCCATGCCGGGCAGCTTCAATTCGCCGTGCAAAGGCTTGTCTGACACGCAAAGCAGCGTGCCATAGGGGACGCGGAAGCGAAAGCCATTGGCCGCAATCGTCGCACTTTCCATATCAAGCGCAATCGCGCGGCTTTGGCTAAGCCGCTGCACCGGGCCGGACTTGTCGCGCAATTCCCAGTTGCGATTATCAATGGTCGCGACAGTGCCGGTGCGCATGATGCGCTTGAGATCATAGCCTTCCAGCTTGGTGACCTCGGCCACGGCTTCTTGCAAGGCAATCTGAATCTCGGCCAGGGCCGGGATCGGCACCCAGACCGGCAGGTCGGCGTCAAGCACATGGTCTTCGCGCACATAGGCATGTGCCAGAACGAAGTCGCCAAGGCTTTGGCTGTTGCGCAGACCCGCGCAATGGCCGACCATCAGCCAGGCATGGGGGCGCAATACCGCGATATGGTCGGTCGCGGTTTTGGCATTCGACGGGCCGACCCCGATATTGACCAGCGTTATCCCCTGCCCATCGGGGCGAATGAGGTGATAGGTTGGCATTTGCGGCAGTTTGGTAAGGGGCGGGATCACCCCTTTGGCATCGGTGATTGCCACATTGCCGGGGCTGACAAAGGTGGTATAGCCTGACGCCGGATCGGCCAGGGCGCTGCGCGCGAAAGCCTCAAACTCATCAACGTAGAACTGATAGTTGGTGAACAAGACATGGTTTTGGAAATGCGCAGGGTCGGTGGCGGTATAATGCGCCAGCCGGGCCAGCGAATAGTCAATGCGCTGGGCGGTGAAGGGGGCCAGATGGCCCGAGCCATCGGGATTGAGTTTGGCAGTGCCATTGACGATGTCGTCATTGGTTGTCGTCAGATCCGGCACGTCAAAGACATCGCGCAGCGGAAAATCAAGCACACCTTCTTGCGGTATCGACACGCCGGGGTTTGAGGTCATGGCGAAATGCACCGGTATCGGTGTTGCAGAGGCGCCGATGGTCACGGGCACGCCGTGATTGCACATCAAGAGGTCAATCTGCTGAACAAGATATTCGCGGAAAAGATCGGGACGTGTGATCGTGGTTGTATAAGCGCCGGGGATCGAGACATGGCCATAGCTAAGGCGACTGTCGGAGGTGGCATGGCTGGTGGTGGTGATGCGTATCTCGGGGTAGAAGGCGCGCACCCTTGCAGCGGGGCGCTGGTCGCGCATGGTTGCACTGAAATGGTCAAACAAAAACTGCGTGGCTTGGGTGTAGATCAATTCCAGCCTTGCCACGGCAGCCTTGGCATCGGTGAAAGCCTCAGGCGCGGGCAGGTCGGGGGTCAGAAGGCGAATATCTTCGCGTCTTGTCATAAGAATACTCCGGTCAGATTAAAGGTGGTGACATCGACAAGCCCGAGGTCGGAAATGCGCAATTCGGGGATGACGACAAGTGCCAGCAGCGAATGCTGCATGTAAGCGTTGTTCAGGGTGCAGCCACAGTCTGCCATGGCGTCAACCATGCCTGTGGCGCGGGCCGCCACTTCGGCGGCGGGGCGATCGGACATCAGGCCTGCGATGGGCAGGGGCACTTGCGCCAGCTCTGCTCCGTCTTTCCAAACGGTGATGCCGCCGCCGATTTCAGACAAGCGGTTGGCCGCCCGTGCCATCATCTCACGGTCGGTGCCGACCACGATCATATGGTGGCTGTCATGGGCCACGGTAGAGGCAATCGCCATGCGGCCACGGTAGCCAAAACCCGATACGAAAGCATTGGTGACCTGCCCGGTTTCGCGGTGGCGTTCGACCAATGCGATCTGGGCGATATCTTGGGCAGGGTCGGGCCCGACAATGCCGCCCGAGGGGGTAAGACGGGCGGTCAGCGCCTTGGTGGGGGCCTGATTCTCGACAACGCCGATGACGCGGACAGTGACCTCTGGCTGGCCTTCGGGTGCTGGGATGATGAAATCCTCGGCCAGCTTTGGCTTGCCCATCCGCACCGTCTTGCGGGCGGTGTCGGGCCAGTTGTAATGCGGGCAGGTCACGGTGATCTTGCCGTCCTTGGCTACGGTCTTGCCGCGGGCGATGACCTGTTCGATGGGAAGGCTGCGAAGATCAGAGGTCAAGATCACATCGGCGCGTCTTCCGGGTGCAATAGAGCCTAATTCACGTTCCAGCCCGAAATGTGTGGCGGTGTTGATCGTGGCCATTTGCAGGGCCACGACCGGGTTGCAGCCGCAAGCAATCGCATGGCGCAAGACCCGGTTCATATGGCCTTCATTGACCAAGGTGCCCGAATGGCAATCATCGGTGCATAAGATGAAGCCGCGCGGATCAAGGCCCTTTTCGGTGATGGCCGTAATCTGGGTTTCAACATCATACCAGGCAGAGCCGAGCCGCATCATCGACCGCATACCTTGGCGCACGCGCGCAATTGCATCCGCCTCGCATGTTCCTTCGTGATCATCGGCGGGGCCGCCTGCGGCATAGGCCAGAAAGGCGCGACCCAGATCGGGGCTGGCGTAATGGCCGCCCACGGTTTTGCCGGCGCGCTGGGTTGCGGCAATCTCGGCCAGCATCTGCTGGCTGCCCGCGACCACGCCGGGGAAATTCATCATCTCGCCCAGACCGATGATGCCGGGCCATTGCATGGCTTGTTCAACATCATCGGGGCCGATTTCAAACCCGGTGGTTTCAAGGCCGGGGGCGGATGGCGCGCAAGACGGCATCTGGGTGAAGATATTCACGGGCTGCATCAAGGCTTCGTCATGCATCATCCGCACACCATCGAGCCCCAGCACATTGGCTATTTCATGCGGGTCGGTGAACATTGTCGTTGTGCCATGCGGGATGACAGCAGCGGCGAATTCGGCAGGGGTCAACATGCCTGATTCGATATGCATATGCCCGTCGCAAAGGCCGGGGATCATGAAGCGGCCCTTGGCCTCGATCACTTTGGTATCCGGGCCGATGGCATAGGACAAATCGGGGGCAATGGCGGCAAAGCGGCCTTCAGCCACGGCGATATCATGGCCGGGCAGCACTTCGCGGGTGTGAACATTGACCCATTGGCCGGAACGGATGACCAGATCGGCGGGCGCGCGGCCAGCGGCCACAGCGACAAGGCGGGGGGCGGCATCGGGCCAGGTGGGGAATGGGGGAGTTTGGGTTTTCATGCCAAAGTCTGCCAGAAGTTTTCCGGGGCCGCAAGCCACGACCCGGCGGAAAGCACCGGTGTGGCAAAACCGCGCCTTCTAAAGCTTGCGAAAGGTCGCAAGGATGGCGCGGTCATCGCGGTGGGCAGGGTCGGCATTCGGGCCATAGATCGCGACTTTTGGCAGATCGGGTGCGGAAATCCGTGCGCCAAGCCGCGCGAAGGTGGCAGCGAAACCAGCACTTTGGTAATGCGCGGCATTGACCGAAAGCACGAACAGCGCGCCGGGTGCCGCAATGCGCAGCAATTCGTCGATCGCCTCGGGTCCGACATGGCCAAGGGTGAAGGTGCCAGAGCTGACAATCCCCGCATAGGTGCCATCCTTAACGGCAAGCCTGCCGGTCAGATCGCCCTCAAACAAGCTGGAATAGACCCGCTTTTCGCGGGCAACCAACAACATCGCTGGCGAGATATCGACACCGTCCACCGGCCCGACGCCAAGGCCTGCCAGGCGCGCGCCGACAAGCCCGGTGCCTGCCCCCACATCCAAGACCGGCCCCGTGCCACCGCCGGCATGAAACGCCTCGGCCACCCGCATAGGCAATTGGTAGTCTTGGGCGGCGGCAAATTCATCATCATAGGTTTTGGCCCAATCGCCATAAAGGCGCACCGAATCTTCGGGCGTCTTAAGCGCATAGGCGGCGTCCAGTCCAAGATGTTCATCAGCCATGCGCAAGACTGAGCGACCGCGGCGGGTGTCGTCAAGGTCGAATAATAGGCGCAGGATTTGCAAAAGCGCCCCTTGTGCTGACGCGTGCGGCGCAAGATATTGGGCGCATGACACGCAGATTGCTTTCCCTTGGCCACGGCTATTCCGCACAGGCTTTGTCTGATCTTCTGATTCCGCAAGGCTGGGGCGTGACCGGCACAACCCGGCGCGCCGAAAAGGCCGCAAGGCTGGCGGATCAGGGCATTGAGGCGCTGATTTGGCCCGGTGCTGATCTGGCCCCGGCTTTGGAACGGGCCACCCATATTCTTGTGTCGGCGGCGCCGGATGCGGCGGGCGACCCGGTTTTGGCGGCTTGCGGCGCTGCATTGGCAAAACTGGCGCCAAGGCTGGAATGGCTGGGGTATCTATCGACCACCGGGGTTTATGGCGACCATCAGGGCGGTTGGGTGGATGAGCAAACCCCGTTGACCCCCAGCACCCAGCGTGGCCGCTGGCGGGTGCAGGCCGAGGATGATTGGCGGGCACTGGCAGGGGCATCGGGCCTGCCTTTGCATATTTTCCGCCTTGCGGGGATTTATGGCCCCGGTCGCGGCCCGTTCAAGAAATTGCGCAGCGGGACGGCGCGCTGCATCTTGAAGCCCAACCAATTCATGAGCCGGATCCATGTGGAAGACATCGGCCGGGTTCTGGAAGCCTCTATCGCGCGGCCCTTGCCCGGCGGGATCTATAATGTCTGTGATGATGAGCCTTGCCCGCCCGAAGATGTTTTGCGCCACGCAGCGGGGCTGTTGGGCTTGCCGCCGCCACCTGATGTTTCGTTCGATCAGGCCGAGATGACCCCGATGGCGCGCAGCTTTTATGCCGAATCGAAAAAGGTGCGCAATGCGCGGATCAAGACCGAACTGGGGGTGGCGCTTGCCTATCCGACCTACCGCGAGGGCTTGGCGGCTTTGCTTGGCGCAGAGGCCTAGGGGCAAGCGCGATTGGCCCGTTGTTCTCAAAGCCCCGTGATCGGTTGAAGGAATATGTTGTAGGGCGCGCGGATCAGCCCATATTTTGGCAACATGAGACGCGTGAGAGGGAAAAATGATGACAATCAAAACAAAAACCTTTGCCAAGACCCCGGAAGCCGTCGCCCGCCTGACGGTCGAGCAATTCCGCGTCACCCAGCAAAACGGCACCGAACGCCCGTTCACGGGGCCATATTGCGATAATAAGGATGCCGGGCTTTATGTTGATATTGTCTCGGGCGAGCCTTTGTTTTCATCAAAAGACAAGTTCGATTCCGGCTGCGGTTGGCCCAGCTTTACCCAGCCGGTAGAGCCTGACCACGTGACCGAGCTGCGCGATGCGAGCCTTGGGATGGTCCGAACCGAGGTTCGGTCAAAATTCGGCGACAGCCATCTGGGCCATGTCTTTCCCGATGGGCCAAGGGACCGGGGTGGGCTGCGCTATTGCATCAACTCTGCCTCATTGCGGTTCATCCCGGTGGACCAGCTGGAGGCGGAAGGCTACGGCGACTTCGCGGCGATCTTCAATGAAGGAGCACAGGGATGACCACTGAAACCGCAATTCTGGCAGGCGGCTGCTTTTGGGGAATGCAAGATCTGATCCGCAAGATCCCCGGGGTGGCTTCAACCCGCGTCGGCTATACCGGCGGCGATGTGGCCAATGCCACCTACCGCAATCACGGCACCCATGCCGAAGGGATTGAAGTCGTCTTTGATCCGGCGCGGCTGAGCTACCGCGAGGTGTTGGAGTTTTTCTTCCAGATACATGATCCAACGACCTTGAACCGGCAGGGCAATGATCGCGGCTTGGCATATCGATCGGCGATTTACTATCTGTCCGAGGCCCAGAAAGCAGAAGCGCTGCGGACCATCGCCGATGTCGATGCATCGGGCATATGGCCGGGAAAGGTTGTCACCGAAGTGGCCGCCGCAGGCGATTTTTGGGAGGCCGAGCCCGAGCATCAGGATTATCTGGAGCGCTTGCCGAACGGCTATACCTGCCATTTTGCGCGCCCCAACTGGCGGCTGCCGAAAACGGCTGCCTGAGCGGTGATCCCGGGCGCATAGAGTAAGGAAAAAGGGCCTGATCAGGCCCTTTTTTCGCCCAAGCTTGCCACATCCAGAACCTCTAGCACCTTGGCTTCGATCTGCGGCGCGTTCAGGCCGGCCACGGCATACATATCTTCCGGGCTGGACTGGTCGATGAATGTATCGGGCAGCACCATTGAGCGGAATTTGAAACCCCGGTCAAACACGCCTTCTTCGGCCAAAAGCTGGGCGACATGGCTGCCGAAACCGCCGATAGCGCCTTCTTCGACGGTTATCAGTGCCTCGTGATTGCGGGCAAGTTGCAAGATCAGCTCGCGGTCAAGCGGTTTGGCAAAGCGGGCGTCGGCGACTGTTGGGGCAAGGCCACGGGTTGCAAGGCTTTCGCGGGCCTTGAGCACCTCTGACAGCCGGGTGCCGAAAGACAAGATCGCCACACGGCCGCCTTCGGCGATGATGCGGCCCTTGCCAATTTCAAGGGGCTGGCCACGTTCAGGCAGCTCCACCCCCACACCGTCGCCGCGCGGAAAGCGGAAGGCCGACGGGCGGTCGTTGATTGCCGCGGCGGTTGCGACCATATGCACCAGCTCTGCCTCATCTGCGGCGGCCATGACGACAAAGTCTGGCAGATTGGCAAGGAAGGCCACGTCGAAGGCCCCGGCATGGGTGGCACCGTCGGCCCCCACCAGCCCGGCGCGGTCAATGGCGAAACGCACCGGCAGGCGTTGAATTGCCACGTCATGCACAACCTGATCGTAACCACGCTGCAAGAAGGTTGAATAAAGCGTGCAAAAGGGCTTCATGCCGCCCGCCGCCAGACCCGCACAAAAGGTAACCGCATGTTGTTCGGCGATGCCGACATCGAAGCAGCGGCGCGGGAAGCGTTCGGCAAAGAGGTTGAGCCCGGTTCCGTCTGGCATGGCCGCGGTGACCGCGACGATCTTGTCGTCATGCTCGGCCTGACTAATCAGGCTTTGGGCGAAGACTTTGGTGTAGGACGGCGCGTTGGAGGGCACCTTTTTTTGCTCGCCAGTTATCACATCAAACTTGGCGGTCGCATGGCCCTTGTCGGCGGCGCGTTCGGCGGGGGCATAGCCTTTGCCCTTTTTGGTCAGCACATGAATAAGCATCGGCCCGGTGGCGCGGGCCTTGACGGTGCGCAGCACGCTTAGCAGTTGTTCCAGATCATGCCCGTCCAGCGGGCCGACATAGGAAAAGCCCAGCTCTTCGAACAAGGTGCCGCCGACGGCCATGCCTTTGAGCATTTCCTTGGCCCGGCGCGCGCCTTCCTGGAAGGGTTCGGGCAAAAGGCTGACCGCGCCTTTCGCGGCGGCTTTGAGGTCTTGAAACGGGCCTTCGGTGTAAAGCCGGGTAAGATAGGCCGACATCGCGCCGACCGGCGGAGCGATGGACATTTCATTGTCGTTGAGGATGACGAAAAGCCGCTTTTTGAGGTGGCCTGCGTTGTTCATCGCCTCATAAGCCATGCCCGCAGACATCGCGCCATCGCCGATCACTGCAATCGCATCACCGGCATCACCGCCCAGATCGCGGGAGGCAGCAAAACCCAAAGCCGCCGAGATAGAGGTAGAGGAATGCGCCGCACCAAAGGGGTCATAGGGGCTTTCGGAGCGTTTGGTGAAGCCCGACAGCCCGTCTTTCATCCGCAAACTGCGAATGCGGTCGCGCCGCCCGGTCAGGATTTTATGCGGATAGCATTGGTGGCCAACATCCCAGATGATCTTGTCGCGTGGGGTGTCAAATACCGCATGGAGTGCCACGGTAAGTTCAACCACGCCCAGCCCCGCGCCCAGATGGCCGCCGGTGACGGAAACCGCGCTGATGGTTTCAGTGCGCAATTCATCCGCCAGAACCATCAGATCCCGGTCGTTCAGCGCCTTGAGGTCAGAAGGCAGGGTGACGCGGTCAAGGGTCGGGGTCTTGGGTCGATCGGTCATGACGGCCTTTCCGGGGCTTCAGGATTCGCGTGCAATAACGAAATCTGCGGCCTCTCTCAAGCTTTGTGCGGCGGCACCGTAGAGTGATAGGGCATCGCAAGCCTCTGCTACCAGATCATGCGCCCGTGCCTTGGCGCCATCAAGCCCCAGATGCGAAACGAATGTGGCTTTTCCTGCGCTTGCATCTTTGCCAAGGCGTTTTCCAGCCTTTTGAGGGTCGCCTTGCACATCCATGATGTCATCGGCGATCTGAAAGGCCAGACCAAGGGCCTTGGCATAGGCGCGAAGAGGCGCGCGGTCGGCCTGCGCAAGGATGGCCCCGGCTTCAGCGGCGAAAGAGATCAGCGCGCCGGTTTTACCGGCCTGAAGGGCGGTTATGTCGCCAAGTGACAGCGGCGTTGCGGCAGTTTCTGCGGCAATATCAATCGCTTGTCCCAAAACCATACCTTCGGCACCTGATGCTTTGGCAAGGGCAGCGACCAGATCAATACGGTGGGGGCCAAGGACGGGGTCGCAGCACAGCTCAAACGCAAGGG
>JBATTI010000312.1:0-4572 GCA_049670445.1 Albidovulum sp.
ACCAAGGCGCGCTTGATGCCGATTGGGATCTGGTCAAGGGGTTTGACGCGGATACCCGCGAGGGTTTGCGGGTTGCGGCCTCGGTCTCGGGTCTTCAGGGCGAAGCGGGCGGCGTGAAGCTGAATGATCTTGCGCGCGCGGCGGTGGATCTGTCGCAAGCGGGCCTTCAGGCGCGGGGCTTGGGCGAGGAAAGCCAACTTGCGCCGCTGGTGACAAGCCGTGCCACGGGAAAGGTGCAGGCCGACCGCTGGTTGGAGCGTTACCACGGTGTGTGGGGCGGCGATTTGCGCCGGATCTACAATGAGGCGGCGCTTTAGGCGGCGATCCTGCACGGTGGATTCGCGGGGGAATCCGGTATATGAACCGGATTTCAGGGAGAATACCGTGTTCAAAGCCATTTGGATGTCCGACCTGCATTTCGTCGGTGTGGGGGATGTTCTTGGCCACGACCCCCGCATCAGGCTGCGGGCGGCCATAGACTTCATCAATCATCATCACGACGACGCAGATGTCTGTATCATCTCGGGCGATATGGTCGATCGGGCAACGCAAACCGATTATGCAGCACTGGCGGTTTTGCTTGCCGAACTGCGGATTCCCGTCTTGCCAATGGTCGGCAATCACGATGATCGTGCGCTGTTTTGCGCGGCCTTGCCCCTGCCACCGCAAGTGATGACCGATTTCGTTCAATACGCCCTGCCAACCAGCGAGGGTGTCATTCTGTGCCTTGATACCCTCAAGACCGGGTCGGATGGCGGGAAGCTTTGCACCGCACGGCTTGACTGGCTGCGCGCCCGGCTGAAACAGGCGCGCAATCGGCCCGTCCATGTCTTTTCGCATCACCCGCCGATGCTTTTGGGCCTGCCGATGCAAGATCAGCCGCCGATGGAAGGCGCTGAGGATCTGCTTTCAATTCTTGGTGACTATTCCGGTGCCAAGCATCTTTTTGTCGGCCATGTCCACAGGCCGATCAGCGGAGCGGTGCAAGGCATTCCCTTCGCCGCTTTGCCCTCGGTGCTGTATCAAGCGCCAGCCCCGCGACCTGGCTGGGACTGGGAAAGTTTCACCCCCGCGATGGAAGCGCCGGCCATTGGGGTGCTGACCATGTCCGACGGCTATGTGGGGCTGCAATACATTCAGTTTTGCCACCACGGCCTTGGCGTCGATAAATGAAGGCTGCGCAATCAGCGCAGGCGCTTGTTTCTTGCCGGTCTTCGGTTCGGATTTGGCCATGATCTGTTCAATGTTCGGCAGGCAATGCGCTGCGCGCGGCGCGCCGGGCTAGCGACCTCAGCAGACCGGCGCCGGTGGTCCCGCCGGTTTGCATGGCGGCGGGAATATCGCCCCTGCCGCGATAGGAGATCACGATGCCATCGGCGGTCTGATAGGCGACGGCGTAGAAGCTGGCGGCTTGGGCGGCCGAGTCAATTCCGGCGTCTTGCAGGTTGTATTTTACAGTTGCGGTTCCGATCTTGACGGTACCATCTGTCGCGTCACTCAGGCCATCTAGTCCGGGCACATACCCACGATTGTATGCGTCCATCGAAAGGATGGAGAGGAAAAGGTCCTTTGAAACTGTCATTTCACGCTCCTATTGAACTCTTGTACTCGGTCCAGAGACCAAAATTGCAGTGCGCTAAGATGGTTCCAGCCGCGTGGACTCTCGTTGGGAAGCCGTAGAGGGGTCATTTCGTTCAAAGGCCCTGAACGCATTTTTGACCACCACCCCAACACCGCCTCGACCTTCCCTTCCGTCACCGCCGCCTTCGTCACCTCCAGCGTCACGGCCTTGAGCCGCACGCCGGGGCCGAAGCTTGCCGCCAGATCGGCGGGGTCGACGCGGCGCACGGTTGTGGGGTCGGCGATGTCGTCGAAGGTCACCATCAGCGGCCAGCCCTCGGGCGGCAGCGGGACGGGCCGGTTATAGGATTGTGATTTCAGCTTGCGCATCGACGCCTCATAGCTGCGGTCAGATTTCTGCCCCAGCCCGTAAGCCGCATAGACCCAGTGCCCCGCATCGCGCAGCCAGCTGCCTTCGCCACTTTCGCCGTCCAGAAGCGCGAACAGATAGCGGCCCGGTGCAACCTCGACCACCACCGCCTCGCCTTTGATCGTGTTGATGACGCGCTGCGCGTCCGGCAGAACCCAGGGCCCGAGCCATTCGACCTTCCTGACCGCCGTCACCGCCGCCCCAGAAACCTCGCCCAAGGGTGTCTCGACCGTGATCGTGAGTCGCTGGTGCCAACTGACCGTCTGCCCGCCGAACAGCGCACGGAAGGCGAGGAAGCCCGCAAGCAAGAGGCCGAAAAGGATGAGGAGCGTGCGCTTCATGTGGTTCCCTTGGGTTTCGCGGGGGGAGGGATGGCGCTATTTCTGGCCGATCTTCGGTTCGGTCCCTGCCTTGATCCGCTCTATATTGGGAAGGTGTTTGTAAAACACCAAGGTTGCCAGAAGTGTTGCCAGCCACATCATCGAGGAATGGCCCAAAAGCCCCGCCCAAACAGCGGCAAGACCAGCGGCAACCAATGCCGAAAGCGAGGAAATGCGGCTGACAAGCGCGGTCGCCAGCCATGTCAGGCAAGCGGCAATCCCGACCGGCCATGCCAGCGCCAGAAGGATGCCAAGAAAGGTTGCAACCCCCTTGCCGCCTTTAAATCGCAGCCAAACCGGAAAGAGATGGCCTAAAAATGCGCCAAGCCCGGCAAGCTGCGCAGCATCCTCGCCCGCCAGTGCACGCGCAATCAATACCGCCGCGGCACCTTTGCCCCCATCCAGCAAAAGCGTGGCAAGGGCTGCAGGTTTGTTGCCGGTGCGCAAGACATTCGTGGCACCAATGTTACCCGAACCGATCTGGCGCAGATCGCCCAGCCCCATCATCCGGGTGACCAAGATACCAAAAGGGATCGCGCCCAAAAGATATCCCAAAATCACGGTCACGATCAGCCATGAGGCGCTGGTTTCGAGAAGCGGCATCTTATCCCTCCAATGCAAAAACCTGATGGCCGCCGACGAATGTCGCAAGCACCCGGCCTTCCATCCTTTGCCCGTCAAAGGGCGTGTTCTTGGATTTGGACTGCAGCTTGAACCGGTCCAGCACGAAAGGCGCATCGGGGTCAAACAGCACCAGATCGGCAGGTGCGCCGACGGCAAGTCGCCCCTGCGGCAGCCCAAGGCGACGTGCGGGGTTCAGGGCCATGGCGCGAAAAAGCTGCGGCAAGGTCAATTGCCCCGCATGATAAAGCCGCATCGCCGCGGGCAGCAGTGTTTCAAGCGCTACCGCACCTGATGCCGCCTCTTCATAAGGCAAGCGCTTGCTTTATTCATCTTGCGGCGTGTGCATCGAGGATATGATGTCGATAAGGCCCGAGGCCACGGCCTCGACCATTGCCATCCGGTCATCTTCCGACCGCAAAGGCGGCTTTACCTTGAAGAAGGTGCGGTAATCGCCGACGTCGAATTCGTTCAGCGTCAGGTGATGGATCGAGGTGCCAGCGGTTATGTCAAAGCCGTTCTTCTTGGCGCGTTCCAACGCGGGCAGGGCGCGGGCGGTGGTGATCTGGTCAAAGTGATAGCGCGCGCCGGTCATCTCAATCAGACCCATATCGCGGTCAAAACCCATGCGTTCGACCATCGGCGACACGCCGGGCAGGCCGCGCAGACTGGCAAATTTGCCCGAGGTGACGGCCGATCCCGCCGACAAGACCGGTTCTTGCGGATGGCCCATCACCAAAGCACCCAGGGATTTTGCATAGGTCAGCGCGCGGCCAAGCACCTTGGCATCCGCCACCACATGATCGCAATCGGTAAAGGCCACGGCCCCCGCATCCAGCAAGAACCCGATCTCGGTCATCTCGCGCCCTTCGCGCTGCTTGGTCAGCGCAGCCATATGGCGAATGCGCACCGGCGAGGCTTCTGCCGCACGGCGGGTGACGAATTCAAGCGTCTCAGGCGTGTCGATGGCCGGATGCGTGTCGGGCCGCGCGATGATCGTAGTCACCCCGCCCGCCGCCGCCGCAAGACCGGCCGAGCGGAAGCTTTCCTTATGCCGCTCGCCCGGCTCACCGACCTTGACGCCCAGATCGACAATACCGGGGGCAAGGCACTTGCCGCCGCAATCAATAACCTTCCCCGTGGGGAAGGTTTCAGCCTTATCAACAGGTTGCGTTAAGATTTCGGTAATCTTTCCATCCGAAATGACACGCGCCCCAAGCGTCTCGGTCAGCGCCTCGGGGTCGATCAGGCGGGCGTTTTGCAACAGGATCATTCCACAGCTCCGTTCTGGATGCGGCGGATCACGGCATAGGCGCTTTCGCCATCCGGGACATGCTCGAACCCGATGCGTTCATGTGACTTGTCGCCATCGCTGTCCGTCGTGGTTTCGGTCGCGAAGTAAATCGTCGCCTCGGTGCCCGGCTGATAATCGATGACAGTGTGCGGGCCAATCGGATAGCTTTTCAGGCTGCGTTTTCCGGCCCAGCTGGTTATCAGTGCCCGCCGGTTGGTGAGGGCATAGCGGGTGTGACGGCGCAGCCGCGCGGCGCGAAAATACTGGCCGATGACCATGTGGCAGCC
>JBATTI010000313.1:0-1843 GCA_049670445.1 Albidovulum sp.
TTCCATCGCGGCAGCAACAGCGACCATATAGCCTTCGGCCGCAATTGCCCGTCCTTCAAGAACCGACGTTGCGGCGACAAAGGTCACGATACTGATCGAGCCGTAATGCGCAGCCACCGCCGCCGCATCCAGCCGCGAGAAATTCGTGAGGATCTTCAGCATTGCAAAAGCAAGCAGCGGCAGACCGAAGGACAGCACGATTCCCGCACCGACAGAGGCAAGCAGGGTCGCATCAACACCGTGACCCGCGACGGCGGCACCACCCTTAAAGCCGATCGCAAACAGCAGATATATCGACATGCCCTTTGCCACCGCCTCGGGGATCGACAAGTCAGAGCGCGTCATTGCCGCGAAAAGGCCCAGCACGAACGACAAGATTATCGGCGAAAAAAGGTTTGTGCTGGCAAGCGTCAGGATTTCGGACATGGCGAGACTCCGTTACTTGAGGCATTTTTGGCGACAGACTTCGCGCCGTCCAATGCCTCAACATTCCAAGGCGATGCTTATGGCCAAAATCTTTGCGGCGCCACAGCCAAATGCGAACCAAAGGCAGGCGTCTGGCCGGGAAGAAGCCCCGCGTCCCGTTGACCTGCAAATAAATCAATAGAAGCCCGATTTTCGGCGCAAGTGCCTGCGCTGATCGGTTAGGCTTGGTTTATGTTGTTTACCTTGCCCCGCCCCGATCAGTTATATGACGCCCTGTTGGCCCGCGATCCCGCCTATGACGGGCGGGTATTCGTTTGCGTCACCTCTACCGGCATTTTTTGTCGCCTGACCTGCCCCGCGCGCAAGCCCAAGCCCGCGAATTGCCGGTTCATGGAGACACCGGCAGCCTGTCTTGAGGCGGGCTTTCGCCCCTGTTTGCGGTGCCGTCCGCTGGGCGAGATCGCGCCCGCTCATCAAGCGCTTCTGGATGCGGTGAAGGCCGATCCTGCCCGCCGCTGGTGCGAAGCCGATCTGGTGGCGCTGGGGCTTGATCCATCAACCCTGCGCCGGTCGTTTCGACGGCAATTCGGGCTTACCTTTCTGGAGTTGGCCCGGCAAGCGCGGCTGCGGGCGGGTTTTGGCACTTTGGCCGGGGGCGGACGGGTGATTGATGCGCAGCTTGAGGCTGGGTTCGATTCGCCTTCAGGCTTTCGAACCGCCTTCGCCCGGCTTTTGGGCCGCGCGCCGGGGGCCTTTACCGGCAAAGAGATGCTAAAGGCCGACTGGATCGACACGCCTTTGGGCGGCATGATCGCGGTTGCGGACAAAAGTGCGCTGCACCTCTTGGAATTCACCGACCGGCGCGCCTTGCCCGCCGAGTTGCGCCGCCTGTCAACACAGGTGCGCGGCGATCTGGGGATCGGGCGGGGCGTGGTGAGTGAGGCGGTGTCGGGTCTGCTCGCGCGGTATTTCGACGGGCAGGCGGTGGATTTCGACATACCGATGGCGCTGCATGGATCGGATTTCGCCCGCGCTGTCTGGGATGCCTTGCGCGACATTCCGGCAGGGGCCACCCGCAGTTATTCCGAGATAGCCCGCACCATAGGCCGGCCCGAGGCCGTGCGGGCCGTGGCGCGTGCCAATGGCGCCAACCAGATCGCGGTATTGATCCCTTGCCACCGGGTTATCGGCGCGGATGGCGCGCTGACCGGCTATGGCGGCGGGCTTTGGCGCAAGGAACGGTTGATAACACTTGAACGGCGCATTGCCATGGGGCACTCGACCCCGCATAAAGACTGGAAAGCCCCATGACCCAAAAAGACAAGGCCCACGCATTTGCCCTGCTGCACACCCGCGGTGACCCGCTGGTGCTTTACAATATCTGGGATGCGGGGTCTGCAGGTGCCTTGGCCAAGGC